>NZ_JANPLS010000176.1:0-9226 GCF_031422475.1 Chamaesiphon sp. VAR_48_metabat_403 | reverse complement strand
TCTGGATTTATGGGCGGAGTTTGGGAAATTTGCTGTGAAGATGCTGAATTGATTTGATGATTCGATCGATCTGAAGCAATCGAGCTTCCTGGTAATAGCAGTATGCTAGATAAAATAATTAGCGCGATCGGTTTCATGGGTAAGATGCAACAGTTGTATTTGTTAATTCGAGTGGAGTGTGGGGCTTTAGGCGCGATTTGCTTGGTAGGGGCAATTCATTAATTGCTCCTACCAAATAGATCGATCTAATCTTGTTTAACGTTAGCGTCGATAGTCAACTTCTCGATCGGCAATTGTTGTCGCACTACCTTTTACACGGCAGTGCCAGTCGTCAAAAGTAGTTCGGAAACAGATTCCACTGCTTTGAAACCTCTCCACCAGGCAGTTTTTACCAGGTTTATAAATATTCATATCGTGGCAAATAGAACGGATGAAACTTGCTTTGATATCGTATACAGGTTGTTGTGTATCGATGGCTAAATTAACCGATTGGCTCTCAGCATATTCAAGATCGTTTCGATTGACTGCACGAGGGCGGGATGCAACCTGAAGGTTGAGGTTATCTATCAGCCACAAACTGCCACCGTTTCTTGTCCCAGGAGTCCCAGTTTCTTTTTCTTGGTCGCAATAAAAATACATTTTTGCCTGTTCGACACTAATTGCGCCTCTTCTTGGGGTTACTCGCGATGGGCAAGTTTGGGGTCGGCGATCTGTTTCATAGGAATAAGGCCGCGCACTACTGGCATCAGCTACTAGGAGTTCGAGCAGCATACAGCCGACGATGCCCAGGGTGAAGGTTAGTTTCATGTTAATTATTTTGGTAGATGGTAGTTTGTCAGAATTTGGATCTTGAAAACTAAGTCCAGGTGGGCTTTGATGTTGGCAACCGATCGAATCAATGAATTCGATCGTGCTGGTGTTGGTAAAGCCGCCCGTGTGGGAGCAGCGGCACCATGCTTTATCTTTCGGGTAGATTCTTGGGGATAATGCACGATCGATCGAAATTTTTTGGATCTTATTTCAGCTTTGGTTAGTATCTAAATAACTGGAAATCGATTACCGCACGATTAAAATCGTCGCTAGTGTTGCAAAACCCGCCTACGCGGGTTGAAAATCTTAGTCCGCGAAGGCGGACTTTGTATCACTAGCGGCGGTTTTAACCGCCAGCTAACCGAAGATCGAACATTATTTTTTGAGGCTTAATATCCCCGCCCTGCGATCGCGTAATGTCAAATCTCGCGGTTCTAGTTCGATCGCGATATTAATTGCTGTTAATGCTTCGTCATACTTTCTCAAGTCCTGAAAAATCGAACTTTGAAGCTGCCAAAAATAGGCATAACTGGCACGACTATTATTTGGAACTACAGCGATGGCTTTGGCGATCGAGATCTCGGCTAACTTTGGTTTTCCAGATGACCGCAGCGATAATGCTTTAACATAATTCCCCGTTAATACTTCACCCTTATCGATCGCTTTGTCAAAAGCAACTATCGCTCGATCGAATTGACGAGTCAGGGTAAACGCACTTAAATCCTACATTATTAAAAATACTTAGCTTGCCATTAACTTCACCGAGATCGATCGTCGTTCGACTAATTCTACCGCCAGATCGATCGCCGCCCTCATACTCCGCGCATCCGCAATTCCCAACCCGGCAATATCAAATGCCGTCCCATGATCTGGCGAAGTCCTCACAAATGGTAACCCGATCGTGGTATTAATCGCCCGATCGAACGCCATCAACTTTACCGGAATCAAACCCTGATCGTGATATAAAGCCAGATAAGCATCCGCAGCTTGCGGCTGAGAATGAGTCCCAAACCAAGCTTGTCCCGGTTTCACCCACATGGTATCTGGTGGTAACAATCCCAGCAATTTATACTGCGGATACCGCTCCCGCTCCCCCTCCAACCACCGATCCATCCATTCCACCTCTTCGCGCCCCAACTGTCCCCCCTCACCACTGTGCGGATTTAAACCCGCGATCGCGATCGTCCCAGATTCTAGCCCAAAATCTGCCTGCAAACACTCTATCAATAACCCCAACTTGAGACTCAGCAATGCTGGTGTCAAAGCCGCAGACACCTGAGCCACCGGAATATGTGTCGTCGCCAACAACGCTCTCAACGTCCAGCCAGTGTGAGGAGAGACACCCACAAACATCATCCCAAAGCGGTCTAGATTCGCCTTGAGCGCAAGTAATTCAGTTTGACCAGGAAAATGATGTCCAGCCGCCAACCACGCTGATTTGGCGATCGGAGCCGTCACGATCGCCTCAAATTCACCCGCTAACGTCCGATCGATCGCCGCATCTAAATAAGCAAAACTCACAGCACCACTCGCCGCATTACCCTCGCCTAATTTCACCCCATCGCGAATCGCTGGAGACAGTGGGACATCGATAATATTTAAGTCAGCGGGATTAGCTAATATATTCGCTGACATCTGCTGGCATAACTGCTGATAACGATCGATTAATAAGTCCAAATTACCCAGCACCGTCAGATTGCACTCACCCCCAGATCGCTGGGCTAAAGCCTTGAGAATAACCTCCGTCCCAATCCCCGCCGGATCGCCTAATGTAATAATTAGTCTCGGTTTACTCATAATTTCATCCTCGCAAACTCGATCGACATCACTACCCACTCCCTTCAACTTTATCGCTTTGAAATGCGATCGGCTAACTCAGCTCTATTCATAACTTAGACTTTAGGTTTTTAGGTTTTAGGTTTTAGGAAATACAGACAAAACCTCCCCCGTCTCCCCGTCTCCCTGTCTCCCCGTCCCCCTCGCACATCCCACACGCCAATACCCCCAAGATCCTGCTACGATACATGATACGATCCCCATCGCTGGGGGAACTATAAATCTGTCATTTAATAATTCACAAGGAGTACTTCAGTCATGGCTGGTGAAATTTTCAATGCTGCAATCTTGTCGTCAAGCTTGATTTTAGTGGGTTTGAGCCTGGGATTTCTCTTTCTCAAGATTCAAGGCCCAGAAGAAGAATAATCTGTGGATGAGCCGTGGGGTATAGGATATGAGTTCGATCCTCGCCCCAAACTCATTGTGTGAATTTTTGTTAACAAAGATGAGACTTTTCTGCTAATATTTAACAAAATAACTTTAATAATTTTTAATTATTCTTTATAAATGACATTATTGATTGTTGGTGCCACGGGTACCTTGGGCAGACAGATCGCACGCCGCGCCTTGGATGAAGGCTACCAAGTTCGCTGTCTTGTCAGAAGTACGCGCAAAGCTGCTTTTCTCAAAGAGTGGGGGGCAGAATTAGTCGTTGGGAATATCTGTAATCCTAGTACCTTGGCACCTGCATTAGAAGGCGTTACAGCCGTAATCGATGCCGCCACCGCCAGAGCGACAGATTCATTAAGCATTAAAAAAGTCGATTGGGATGGACAGGTTGCGCTGATTCAAGCGGCGGTGGAAGCTAAAGTAGAACGATTTATTTTCTTCTCGATTCTGGGTGCCGAAAATTATCCTAACGTACCCTTAATGGAAATCAAGCGGTGTACGGAGCTATTTCTAAAAGAATCGGGTTTGAACTATACGATCTTGCGTCCAGCGGGATTCATGCAAGGACTGATCGGACAATTTGCGATTCCCACATTAGAAGGACAACCCGTGTGGATGACTGGCGAATCTTCGCCGATCGCGTACATGGATACTCAAGATGTCGCCAAGTTTGCCATCAAAGCTTTATCGGTACCCGAAACGAGCAAGCGTAGTTTCCCGATCGTCGGCAATCGCGCCTGGAGCGGCAAAGAAATTATTAGTTTCTGCGAACGTCAGTCTGGTAAAGAAGCCAAAATTACCAACGTGCCGATCGGGATTATTCGGGTGATGAGACAAACATTACGCTTCTTTGAATGGAGCTGGAACTCCGCCGACAGGCTGGCTTTTACCGAAGTATTAGCCACCGGGAAACCCCTAGTCGCTGAGATGGATGAAGTATATAAAATTTTTGGGATCGAAGCTAAAGAAATCGGCACGCTAGAAGCTTATTTACAAGAATATTTCAGCCGAATTATGCGTAAACTCAAAGAATTAGATTACGAGAAGAACAAGCAAAAAGAAGTCCAAGCCGCCAAACAGAAAAAGAAAAAAGTGATGAACTAAATCGCGATTGGGCAAAGCCCACGCTCCGCGAACGGGATGAATCGTAGTTGACGACACCATCCCATCCTCGTAACGATTCTGTGTGCCGAATATGCAATAATTATAGAAAACCGAACCGCTTGCCATCTTCCTTGTAAATTGCCATCATGATGTTGGCAATTTACAAGATCGATGTGGGAGAAAATCGCTGGCATCGTCAACCCGTTCGCGTTGGCGGAGCCTGCCGTTAGGCACAGCGTGGGCTTTGCCCAGTCGATCTCCACAAGATGGCAATCTGTGTCCCGATCGAATTTTAAGTAGGACTACATCCGTGCCAAAAGTAGGCATAATTTATAACGAGGGTAAACCTGTTGCTTGTCGGATTGCCCAAGAAATCGACGACAAGTTGACAGCATTAGGCTGGGAAGTTTGTACCGCCGCCGCCAAAGGTGGCATCCTCGGATATTGTCAATCCGATCGACCGATTTCGTATACGCCGATCGATGCTCTGTGTCCCCCCGGCTTTGACTCACAGATGAGTTTCGCGATCGTCTTGGGTGGCGATGGCACAGTTTTGGCTGCTTTTCGTCAAGTTGCACCAAGTGGCATCCCCTTGCTGACGGTGAATACCGGACACATGGGCTTTTTGACTGAAACATACATCAATCAGCTCCCAGAGGCGATCGAACTGGCGATCTCCGGCGATTACCAAATCGAAAATCGGGCGATGCTGACGGTTCAAGTCTGGGAAGGCGATCGATTACTATGGGAAGCCTTATGCCTCAATGAAATGGTGATCCATCGCGAACC
This sequence comes from Chamaesiphon sp. VAR_48_metabat_403, assembly GCF_031422475.1. Classification (NCBI taxonomy): domain Bacteria; kingdom Bacillati; phylum Cyanobacteriota; class Cyanophyceae; order Gomontiellales; family Chamaesiphonaceae; genus Chamaesiphon; species Chamaesiphon sp. VAR_48_metabat_403. The sequence goes on along the minus strand of NZ_JANPLS010000176.1, from coordinate 4,297 downwards.
TCTCACCAGCATGTGTCACTTTGAAGTGACTGTCGGCAGACACGCCCCAGTAGACATCGCCGCCGATGGTATCATCCTCTCCACCCCCACGGGTTCTACCGCTTATTCCCTCAGTGCTGGCGGCCCCGTCGTCGCCCCTGGTGTCGATGCCCTCCAACTAGTCCCCATCTGCCCCCATTCCCTCGCCTCGCGCGCGCTAGTGTTTTCCGACACCGAAACCGTTAAGATCGATTCTGCCAACCCCAATCGGCTCGTAATGGTCGTAGATGGCAATGGGGGCTGTTATATTCTCCCCGAATTTAGCATTAGGATCGCCCGCTCTCCCTATCCAGCCAAATTTATCCGACTCCACCCCCCCGAATACTTCAAAATTTTGCGCGAAAAACTCGGTTGGGGATTGCCGCATATTGCCAAGCCGACATCGGTGGAGTTGCCGTAGGAGACGGGGAGACGGGGAGACGGGGAGACGGGGGGACGGGGAGATGGGGAGAGAGTTGCTTGCTTGTCAATCCAAAATTTGTACTGAGTGCAGCCAAAGTCTCCCAGTCCCCAAGTCTCCCAGTCCCCAAGTCCCCTCGTCCTCTAATGTATGGCAGAAAATACCCCAATTGTCCTAATCGAAAACGATTTAATCTTAGCTGAGAAAATGAGCCTCGATCTGAGCAAAGCAGGCTATCAAGTCGCGATTGCCGAAAATGCTAGAATGGGCTTAGACCAAGCTAAAAAACTGCATCCAGCCCTAATTGCGATCGATCGATCTCTACCTGGAGAATCGGCACTGACACTCATTCCGCAACTGCGAGAATTGGGTTTTATGGTGCCCATTCTCATGCTAATGTCCAACGATGCGATCGCCGATCGGATTGTATGCTTAGAATCTGGAGCCGATGACTATGTACTCAAACCCTATCATGCCCCCAAATTTTTGCACGCGATCGGGTTGTATCTGCACTCTAATGTCACCGTCGGCGAACAACTGCGATTTAGCGATCTGGTGTTAGATTTTGTCACGCATCGGGTATCGCGACACGATCGTACCATCGAACTCACCGTCAAAGAGTTTGAACTCCTGCGCTATTTAATGTCTCATCCCGAAACCGAACTGACTAGAGAACAAATCTTAGAAAATGTTTGGGGATATGACTTTTTAGGCGAATCTAATGTCATTGAAGTTTACGTGCGCTATCTCCGGCTTAAATTAGAAAAAGACGGCGGTAAGCGACTGATTCAAACCGTGCGCGGTGTCGGATACGTACTGCGAGACTAGTCACAATTGACATTACAGAACAAACGAACTAATATTTTACGGAGGATCGAATTGGGAGCAAAATGTGAACTTTATAGATGTATCGTCTGCGCTGAATGAAATCGATAAACTAGAAATAACCGCCCAAACTACTAGTGAAGATGCGGGCGCAGCAATGAAGATGCTCGCTCGCTTCAATCAGTGCGCGATGGGATTAGTCTGCTTCTGTGGATCTACCCCGTGGGAGCGACACCCCGATGATGAGCTGCTTCAGATCCTGACAGGATCTGTGCAGATTACCATGCTCGATCGTGACAAAACGAGTGAAATTACTGTGAGCGCAGGTTCTATTTTGATAGTTCCGCAAGGGATTTGGCATAAACAGCATTCACCCGCAGGTGTCAAACTACTGTTTTTAACATCCCAATCGGGTAACGAGCATTCAGAAGCCGTAGATCCTCGTGCTAGCTAGTCTGGAAACAAAGTCGTACATTCGATCGTCAGTAGCCTTCGACAGCAGTAAACTGGATGAGGATCGCCATCGAAGTCTTAAACTCAACCACTCAAACCCTATCCCGTAAAAGTATCGTGATTCAACAACTGAGATTTATAACTTGTGGGATAGTTGGAATGTGGCTATTTGGCTGTTCTCTTCCCGTAGAATCTGCACCCCCACTCCCGCCCAAAAATTCCTCAACACCATCACTATCGACTCCCAAGCCGACGAGTAATCCTGCCACACCGAGTCAAAAACTGCCTCTAAGTGCCCAAATCACGATTAATGGGCAAAGTATCCTGCTTGAGGTCGCACGCACGTCTGAAGAGCAATCTATGGGGCTGATGAATCGCACCGAACTAGCTGCCAATCGGGGGATGTTATTTGTCTTTTCGCCACCGCGTGCAGTCAGCTTTTGGATGAAGAATACATTAATTCCACTAGATATGATCTTTGTGTCTAATGGCGTAGTCAAGCATATTGGGGCTAATATCCCGCCGTGTAAAGTTAGCGATTGCCCCGGCTACGGCCCAGAGCCAAAAATTCCGATCGATAGCGTCATTGAATTACGCGGTGGTAGATCCGCCGAGCTGCGGCTTAAAGTTGGCGATCGGGTGAAAATCGATCCTTACTCAGCCAAAATGCTGAAATAGCTATTAACTAGCAATAAACGGCAAGACTCGTGTTAGGATCCATTCTTAATAATAAAAAATCCGCAAATTTACTGACACTCCGATTCAAGCTTAAAAAAACTCTAGAGATTCTACGGATTCCGATCGAACGCTAACAAGATTAAATATTTGTTATTGCCAGTTAACAATTTAATCGCTTGGTAACTAGGGCAACTCTATCCATAAATAGCAAAACAAATTAGCAATTTTTAAACAAATTACTACTCGATCGGACTAGCCGTTACGACGATCGCGCTCATCATCGCTACTTCTAACCCATATTTTGTTAGACTTTGCAGCGATCGGCGACACGATTAATTCAATCTCAATTTGAATCTTTCTGTAATTTAGACCGCAGTTGGTGAAGATCTAAACTAACCTTCACTACCGCCAATTATCCTCGATGGAAAGTTGTATGGCTGCCGATCTTCTGATTTTTAACAAATACTTTTTTCAAATTTAGCCGGAGGTACGGCAATGATCTCATCTACTCCTTTAACAAAATTAATTCGATTTTTACAAGACGATCTCGCTATTTCGGCTTCTTCGATGGCGATCGTGCTCAAGCAAATAGAGCGCAACCCAGGCCCAGTACCGATGTTGTTATGGCAATACGGGCTGGTGACGATCGAACAGCTCGATCGGATCTATGACTGGATCGATGCTACCTAAGTTATCATTGCGTGGCTCGTTGGCAGTCACGCGCTCATGGAAAATTACGAGTTATGCAGGCAATTCTAACGTAAAGATCGCCTGCATTTTTGTATACACTCATACAAATAAGGATGCCCCATCTGCTCGTTAGTACGAGCAACGGGCACCCTGAGAGGACGATTTATTCCGGTAAACTAACGCCTACAGTCGATCGTAAGCAGCGAGAATAATCCGTTCGGTATCTGCCCAATTGATACACTTATCGGTAACCGAAACGCCGTATTTAAGCTGAGTCAGATCTTCAGGAATCGACTGTCCGCCTTCATTAAGATTGGATTCTAACATCATCCCCACCATTGAGGTATTGCCATTAACGATCTGTTGAATCGTGCTTTCAAAGACGATCGGTTGGAGGCGATAATCTTTATTAGAATTACCGTGACTGCAATCGACTACGATGCGGGGGGGTAAGTTAGCTTTTTTGAGTTCGGTTTCGGCAGCTTTTACGCTGACGGGATCGTAGTTGGGTTTACCTTCGCCACCGCGTAAGATAATGTGTCCGTAAGCATTACCTCTGGTTTGAAAAACGCTGACTCGTCCGTGCTTGTCGATGCCCAGGAAATTGTGTGGTTGCATGGCAGACTGGAGCGCGTTTAAGGCTACCTTAACGCTGCCATCGGTGCCATTCTTAAAACCGACGGGCATCGATAGTCCACTCGCCATTTCGCGGTGAGTTTGAGATTCGGTGGTGCGCGCGCCAATCGCTGCCCAAGCAATTAATTCGTCCAAGTATTGGGGCACGATCGGATCGAGAGCTTCTGTCGCAGTGGGTAAGCCGATTTCGGCTAGTTTAATTAATAAGTTCCTGCCAGTATATAAGCCTTTTTCGACATCAAAAGACTCGTTCATATCTGGGTCGTTGATCAACCCTTTCCAGCCGACGGTGGTGCGGGGTTTCTCGAAATAAACTCGCATGATGAGTAGAAACTTATCACAAACTCGATCGGCTAGAGCTTTTAATTTGTGGGCGTATGCTTCGGCAGCGGCGACATCGTGAATCGAACATGGGCCGACGACGATGAATTTACGGTTGTCCTGAAAGTCTAAGATTTTTTGAATCTGTTTGCGGTAGTTAACAATGCGTTGTTCTAATTCGGGCGATAGGGGTAGTTTTTCCTTGAGTTCTTTGGGGGTAATCAAGATTTTTGAGTAGTTGATATTCGTATCGCC
>NZ_JANPLS010000175.1:0-2734 GCF_031422475.1 Chamaesiphon sp. VAR_48_metabat_403 | reverse complement strand
ACACTTATTTTGGTGCTGATTTTCGGCGAACTTAGGTTGATTAAATATCGTATTCTTGCGGCAGAAAATAATGAATTGGTAGAATTAAGCCCTTTGTTTGGTTTTTTGATAGCGGCTGGTTTTGGTCTTGGCAATTATTTTGGTTTTTTCTTTGATAATGCAATGCTAAATACAATCAAAACATTCAACTAAATAGCTCTGAAATTGAATGTAGCTTGAAATTCGATCTTTAAATATAATATTCCATAAACGCTCGAACCTATACTAATGATACGATCGCTTTTGGTTATGGCAGTAGCGAAAATATAGAGCTACCCTAGCAGTTTAGTTCATAAAATTTATCTTACGATACATTGTCTTATGTAGTTTGTCAATATATTTCCGCAATATCTCGAATTGTCATGTATTTACAACTATCACTTAATTTGGGATTACTATATGTCTCCTCACTCGACTCGATCGGCTGTGATGAAAACGAAACTCTTTTCGATCGCATTTACTCTAACTATATTAGGTGGATCGATCGCCTATATTCCTGCTACTTTCGCCCAACCAGAATCTAATCGACCGATATCAACAAATCGATCTCCATCTGTCGAGATAAAATTGGTGCGTTTGCAACCTGGTAAGCCGCCGCTAACAACATTGACATTCGATCTGACAATCCGCAACCAAAACCCCAATCCAAACTGGTTTATCTTTCCTACTACTATTTATGAACGTAACTTAAAACCCCAAATCCAACCGATTAGTAATCTTAAAGCAATCGAGTATGGAGTTAAAGAGAATAAAGCAATTCTCGTTCGGTTAGATACTGCGGGTAGCGGTGAATTATCCGCTTTGTTATTAGCTGGAAATACCGAAATTAAGTTACGCAATCTTGAAATTAGCGTTTGGGGAGAATATCCAGTAGAGTTACCAATCGAGTTTATTACTACTAACAATCTCACCATCGACGGTAAATCGGTAGAAACTTACTCAGGAATTAAAAATATCGCGATCGCTAAGTCAGTCGAGCTAGATAAAGATCGAGGTGGTAAAACATTATTTGAATACCAACGCGATCCTAATTTACCGCGATCGCAATTAATTCAAGTCGCAGCTACCGAGCCAAAACCGATCGTGCTATCTATTTCTACCAAATCTCGTTAGGCGATCGATCTGAGTCGAAATTTGGTCGATCGGGAATCATCTCGGATCTCCTGTCTCAAAAGAGAGTTATTCTCAATAAGACTTGCTTCTTGCAAACAGAACCCAAGATCGGATATGATAAAGGTTAACGATCGAAACCGGGTGATGAGTATGTCATTCTATACAGCAGACTCTCTCAAAGCTGAATTACACGAACGGGGTTGGCGACTTACACCCCAGAGAGAGGTCATTCTAGATATCTTTCAGAATTTAGCAGCAGGCAAACATCTGAGCGCAGAGGAACTGTGCGAACTGCTTCATACCGAAGGACACGATATTAGTTTGTCTACTATCTATCGCACTGTCAAACTGATGGCGCGGATGGGTATTTTACGCGAACTAGAGTTAGCCGAAGATCACAAGCATTATGAAATAAATCAGCCATACCACCATCACCACCATCTCATCTGCGTTAAGTGCAACCAGACGATCGAATTTAAGAATGAATCCGTTCTGAAAATTGGTGATAAAACTTCTAAAAAAGAAGGGTACCATTTGCTCGACTGTCAGTTGACAATTCATGCGGTTTGTCCGAGCTGTCAGCGATCGATCGTATCGGTAAATTAGGGGATGGGGAATCTAAATAATACATACATCCCTATTCCCTGAGTTTAGCTACTTAGAACGATGTTTGGGGACGGGTCGATCGCTAGAACTACTAGAGATATTAAAAGCCAGATTGTAGATGATTTCGTTAGAGCGTGCAGACTTAAATAAATCGACAACAGGTTGCGGATAATCGACTCCAATCTTGACACCAAAACGTTCTTGTTCGACAGGTAAAAGCTTACCGGGTTCATGAACCTTGGCGGCTGGAATACCTTCTAGCTCTGGTAACCAATGTTTGACGTATTTACCCTCCCGATCGTAATCGTTGGACTGTTTGATAATATTAAAAAAGCGAAAACCACGCGCATCGTTACCAACACCTGCCGTATAGTTCCAGTTGCCCCAATTGCTACAAACATCGTAGTCAATTAATAAAGATTCAAACCATTCGGCACCCATCCGCCAATCGATACCCAGATTTTTAGTCAGGAAACTAGCCACATTTTGCCGTCCGCGATTGGACATATACCCCGTCGCTGCTAGTTCGCGCATGTTGGCATCTACCAACGGAAATCCCGTTTTTCCCTCCCGCCAGAGATCGAACCTCGTCCAATCTTGTTTCCAATCGAGATCGACACCTTGAAGTCCCGATCTTTTAAAAATCTTCGTGCCATGTTTAGCACAAATAAACCGAAAATAATCTCGCCACAATAACTCAAAAATCAACCAATAAGTCGAATCATTTTCAATCCGTTCGTCCTCGTACTTCTCGACTTGATCGTTAATATAGGTTGGCGACAGACACCCCAATGCCAGCCAAGCTGAAAATTTAGAAGAATAATCAGCACCTAGCATCTCATTGCGAGTTTCCTTATAGATCCGTAGTCGATCGCGTTGCCAGATATACTCATCTAGTCGGGCGATGCCTGCCGTTTCGCCGCCTTGGTATGCCAAAACACCGCGTGACTCAATTGGGGGTGCTGCTAGCCCCAAA
>NZ_JANPLS010000174.1:0-13397 GCF_031422475.1 Chamaesiphon sp. VAR_48_metabat_403 | reverse complement strand
CATCTGAGCCGACATAAATGTCGTCTAAAGGGTGAAAGAAACTTTGTTTGGGCACGCCCTAATTTCATGCTTCAACCCAATTTACAGATCCTTGCTCTGAGCCAGTTTCAGCTAAGTTCCTTAGAAGAGGCTACGCCAACGCATCACCGCTAGTTCAGCTAAATTACTTCAAAGCTGACGATCGAACACTCTACCATCAACCACTTATAATGGCGGACGGCGACGACTATCTAAATTAGGGAGTGGCGAACGGTTGGAGCTAGGAGGTAAATATAATTGTTTGGATTTACGATCGGATCCAGCTTCTGCCTGCTGAATGCACCACCAGCGATAGCCGATTGCTACGCCAGAAGTAAGCAAGCCTAAAATCATCAATGTCCCAATCTCATTGACACCACCGAGGACGGTATCAAAGGCACCTACGACGATGATAAAACTGGATATTGGTTCTTTGCGGTATAGTCTTTTCAAGAAGGTGGGAAATATCGCGTTCATTTATGAGTGGTGAAGCTAGGATTCAAAGGCGACCTCGCTTATCGATGCGGACAAGATCGTCCGATCGGTGCAATGCTACTCTTGTTATCCTAATTCTACAATCTCAGCCTAGAGAATCGATCGTCTATCGCTAGATAATTAATCAATACACAGAAATCGATACCTTTATAGTTCCCCAATTTGGTAGCAATATCGCGCTGCACGTCTCAAGCTTTTCAAATCCGAAATTGGTGATGTAGCGATTTCTACGCATGTTTGTCAGATGTCTTAATTAATCCCCAATCCCATCCAGGCGAGCGGATTTTGACCTGTAACATACTCAATTAGTAGTAAAGCTGCAAAGCCAATCATCGCTGCTCTGCCATTTAACTGCTCTGCAAAGCGGTTAAACCCAAATCTAGTGACAACTAGTTTTGGCTGGACGCTGGGCTGTACTTTTACCATGATGGGAATTCTTGCGATTTGTAAAGTTTATCGATCTATATCTTACGACCGATCGGTGCGATCCGCTAGCTGCCGATCTGGCATGGGTAAGAGGTAAGACAGGGAACAAATTTGGGGGTGAGATTGGCTTGGCTCTGAAGTTATCCACAAAGATCGATCTCTAATTGAACCTCGATCGATCTTTTCCTGTCTAACAGGTAAGAGCAAAATAAATTAATGAGGTTCGATCGTGAAAAAATTAATTAGTTCGATGTTATTTGCAGCAATAGTATTAGTTCCATTTACTGCTGAAGCTGGCCCGATTCAAAATCGGATTAATCGTCAGGAGTCCCGGACTTATCAAGGAGTTAAAAATGGCTCGATTTCAACTAAAGAGTATAAACGGATCGATCGGCGGATCGATAGTATTGAAGCAGCAAGGCTTCGCCAGATTAAAAGTGGTGGTAAATTAACTAACGCTGAAAAATATCGTCTCAATCGCCGCTTGAATAATACCTCGCGCACTATTTATCGCGATCGTCATGACTAATTCTTCAGGAGTTAATCGGCACTAAACGATCGGTGCGATCGAGACTAATTAGTCTCGATCGAGTTATTTTTTAATTACCAACATGCTATCGCCACCTTTCTGGAATTCATAATTAACTGCCCGAACTCGTGCGTCAAAGCCTGCCTGAGTAAATTTCTCAATAACTGGATCGATGTATGCAGAAGGATTGCAATCGAGTTTCAATAATGGGAAAATTCTAACTTCTGCCGCTACCCTCAGCAGTTCGCAAATGGATTCAATATGAAAATCTAGTGATAGTTGTTCGGAATATAGAAATAGTAAATGCGAACACACGCACAAGTCAAACTTGCGATCTGAAAAATCTAATTTTGGTAAAGATTGACACAAATATCTCCCAGCACTTTTGCCAGTTTCGTAATTTGCTAAAAATTCATTCATCGCATCCATCCGCGCACAACCGAGTTCTTCTGGATTTGCAAAGTAATTCCAAGTGTAACGACTAGAATTTTCGCTAACTTGGCTGATAATTGTTGAATATGTATCTCTAACCCGCTGCTCGATTTGTGCTGCTGTAAATTGATAGATTGGATCGATCGAGGTTACCGATTTTCCGCGCTCAGTCATCTCTGCATTAAAGCTAGCAGGGCCATCGCCGCAGCCTAAAATTTGTCGATTTAAGTCTGCATCCGACAAGTCGAACATTAATTTATATTCAGCTAATGTGCGTCCCCACGGGACGATTTCAGTTAATTTCATGACTGTAGCATCTATTGTCGATATGGTGTTATTACTGATAACTGATAAATTTTACTCTTTAAGAATATAGACAAATAGATCCATTAGTCATTTGCTAGCGTATAACTGTATATGGTAGTTGCCGTAGCAATCTCGCTCTGATGGCGATTGAATTGGAGTGGCAACGCGCTAACAGCTAACGACTTGACTGAGTTTCCCACCATGATTGAGAAGGCATCTCTGTTTAGTGTAAAATATTACATCAATTGGCGGTGTTATTCACTCGCGATCGTCAGCTAAATTAGTATTAACTAGCAAACCTCGTCCTCTCTTTTTGCGAAAAAATGTCAACTTGTCAACTTTTGAGTACCCAAAATCCTGATGCCGTTGCAATTCAAGATAGAGCTGGTATGCTAACGTACCAACAGCTTCATCGTAAAGTCAATCGATTGGCCAACTATCTGCGCCAGCAAGAAATTATGCCAGAAGTTTTAGTGGGTATTTATCTAGAACGATCGATCGATACAGCAATTGCAATTTTGGCAGTTCTCAAAGCTGGCGGAGCCTACGTACCATTAGATCCAGCATATCCTCAGGATCGACTCAACACAATCTTGCAAGATACTAACTTAAAACTAATTTTAACTCAAGTATCCTTAGCGACAAATCTTGCCGATACAGGGGTAAACCTATTTTTACTCGATGCTCGCTGGGATGAACTGGCGACGCAAAGTGAGGAGCTAGCACCAGCACAAACAACACCTGAGAGTCTTGCGTATATTATGTATACATCTGGTTCTACAGGCAAACCCCAAGGCGTTCAAATTACGATCGGACAAATCGACAGCTATCTTCAGGCTGTCAATGAGGTGATGAAAATTCAACCTAATGATGTTTATTTACTCTCAGCCTCTTTTTCCTTTTCCTCATCGATCCGACAATTATTATTACCTTTATCACAAGGTGCCAAAGTAGTAATTACCTCTAAAGATAATACTACAAATTTATTCAGTCTGGTCGAACTGATCCAGCGCGAAAAAATTACGGTATTCGATACGGTTGCCTCTGTCTGGAATTACATGCTAATTAGCCTCGCCGAGCTAGATCCAGCTCAAAGCCGCCAATTGATGGATTCCCAAATTAGGTTGCTAATATTTTCAGGCGGATTGTTAACATCGCAACTATTAGAACGAGTGCGAAGTCAGTTTCCACAGCCGCCACAAGTTGTCAATATTTACGGTCAAACCGAAACAATTGGCGTTTGTGCTTATCAAATCCCTAATGACTTTAGTAAAACAGAAGGATATGCCCCGGTAGGTCGTGCTTATCCCCACAATCAACTATATATACTTAACGATGAATTAGAGAACGTTACTGCCGGAATCACAGGCGAGTTGTGCGTTTCCGTGCCGAGTTTCGTGCGCGGTTATTTAAATAATTCACAATTAAACGATCGGAAGTTTATCCCCAACCCATTTGCTAAAGATCGACAAGCAAGATTATATAAAACAGGTGACTTAGCGCGTTATTTACCCGATGGAAATTTGGAAATTGTCGGTCGCCAAGATTTCCAAGTCAAAATTAGAGGGATGCGGGTAGAAATTGAAGAAATTGAAACCGTACTGATGCAGCATCCCGATATTCAACAAGCAGCAGTAGTCGGAAAAAATAGAAGTACTAGCAGCACGGCTATATCTGCGGAAGAACAAATTATCGTCGCTTATATCGTACCAAATCGCGCTGAAATTAATATTGACGATCTGCGATCGTTTTTAAAAACCAAATTAACCGATTACGCAGTTCCATCGGCTTTTGAAATATTGACAGCTTTACCGCTCACACCCAATAATAAACTCGATCGCAAAAGACTCCCAGAGCCTAGTTACCGTCGATCCTCAGTAGTAGCCCCCCGCGATGCATTAGAACTGCAATTAACCCAAATCTGGGAAAAAGCTCTAGGCGTACAACCGATTGGCATTACAGATAACTTCTTCGATCTCGGCGGACATTCGCTGATTGCGCTCCAAGTATTCGCTCAAATCGAGCAAGTTTGGAACAAGCGATTATCATGGGGAATTTTGTTTGAATCTGCGACAATTGCCCAGATTGCCGATCTTATTCGTCACGATACAGTATCGACTGATTGGTCGCCATTAATTCTACTCAGATCGGGTAATAGTAAACCACCATTATTTTGTCTTCACGCCCTCGGCGGTACATTATTTGGCTATTACGATTTAGTCAGAAGATTGGGTGAAGATAGACCTATTTATGGACTTCAATCACAAGGCATCGATGGCAAACAACAGCCGCTAGAGCGCATTGAAGACATGGCTAGCTACTTTATTCGATCGATTCAAACCGTTCAAACGCAAGGGCCTTATTTTTTACTCGGTTATTCTTTTGGCGGTCTGGTTGCGTTTGAAATCGCTCGTCAATTAGCAGAACTAGGCGAACGGGTAGAGTTTTTAGGTTTAGTAGATATTAGATCTCCAATCGTACCTAAAGATACAATGTCAATCAAAAAATGGCTGAATTTTCATGTCAGCGAATTAAAAAAACTTCAATTTAAAGATCGCGTCAGATATTTTACCGATAAAATAGCGCATCGAGTCTTAATTAAGACCAAAGGCTATGCAGAAGAGTATAAAAATATGATGACAAAGAAATTATCTACTTTTGAAATGTTCAAGCCCGAATTATTGAATGTTTTAGAATCTAACTTGCAAGCCGTAAAAAATTATTCGCCTCAAGCTTATCAAGGACGAGCTACTTTGTTCTGGTGTGAGTACCAGTCTTTATATATCGATAAATATCCTGATTTAGGCTGGGGAACTTTAGTTAGTGGGGGTGTGGATACCGTGTTTATTCCTGGCGAACATCTATCGCTGCTGGAAGAACCCCACGTACGAGTTTTTGCTGAAAAGTTAAAATCGGGTCTCGACAATGACGTTATTGCTACCGAATTCACCAGACAAAGTATCTAAAGTTTAATATCAGTGATAGCTTTTACCGGAATATTAAATATTAGAATTAATATTAAATTCGATCGGCAAGTAAGATATCATGCTGGAGGCAATATCTTATTGAGACATTTGGCGTAAATTTTATTTACTTTTATTGTTTAAAGATATTTACGCCGCTTTTGATACCAATCTCATAAATTAAGTCACTGGGTGTAATTTCAGACAAAGTCAATGATAAGTTTCAGATCGTAGCAAATGGTTGTATTCATAAGACTGAAGCTACATTAACACTGACAATTCTTTGTTTATTTGATGTCAATTAACGCACTTACTAACGGTAAAGATCGTACTAGTATGTGTTCGAGATAACTAAATGATGGGTATTCGATTCCCAAAATTTGGTAGCTTTTCTCACCTGAGTCCTACCTTCTCAGATCTGCTATTTGGATGCAATGATGTTTTACAACCAATTGTTTCTGGCAATTTGGTTGCAAACTGAAACTTTCAGGAGAATATTTATATGTCTCGAATCGAAATTTCTAATCTGAAGACTGCTAACAACAATTCATTAGCAGCCAGTTTCCTCGACGAACTCCACACCACAGAGGCTGCTAACATTATCGGTGGCAGTAATGGGAAACATCATGGCGGCAAAGGTAAGCACGACCGAGATGACGATGATGACAATGGTCATGGTCGCGGTCATGGCGGTCATGGCGGTCACGGCGGTCACGGCGGTCACGGCGGTCACGGCGGTCACGGCGGTCACGGCGGCTATTGCGATTAAAATCTCCTGATGAATAATATTGAGTAGCGATCGGAGTTAAATTGAGACTGAGACTGTAACTTAATTGAGATCGATCTTGTTTACTCGTTAATGTTTGCGGTCTTTAAGCTAAATGGCATAGCAGTAAAATATCTATGCCATTTGGCAATTCTCCAAAGGAGACCTCCGCAGATAAAATGGGACTTAAAAATTTCGACGATCTTTTAAGTGCCAGTAGATGTCACCCAATTTGCTATGGTTGCTACTCAATGCTAAGGGGCTGTAAGAAAATAAGCTCATGGTTTCGATCTCTAGTTTCCCCACAAGGAAAAGCTTTCAGTCTCAAAACATGAAGTTGTTTCTTTACAAGCCCTAACTATCTGTGTTGATTACCGATCGATTTAACAGACTATCTAAGCGATCGGTAGACCAATATTCTGAAGGATAAGCGATTGCCGAGATCGATGCTAGCCGCACTACCCAAGTTACGCGTTGGAAAATATATTCTGTTGATTCATCCTCACTACCGGGTACTAAAATCAAGACTTCGACAAAATCTCGATCGAGTCCGATCGGAATTCCAAAATAGCTTTTGTCGCGGGTTTCAAACCAAACCTTAATGCCATCTTGTAATGCCGCCTTCAATCTCTGATACAACAGGCTCGATTCTTTGACTTCAGATTTTTTACCCATAGCGAATAGATGGTAAGGGATATGAGGCGCGAGGCTATTGCCACTCGAATTTAAATGATCGATGAGGAGATCGGAACACAAGGGCAGATCCGTGTTAATGCAAAGATAGAAAATCGTGCCGATACCCGATCTCATCACTAAGATTGGATCTAACTCTACACTATCGATACTTTAGAGCAGATCGAGCGATCGCGATCGGCGGTTGTCAAGTCGTATTTTCAAGCTAGGAGATCGCGATTCTCCAAGGGAGAGGCTGTGCCTACGGCAGGCTACGCCAACGCCAACGACAACCGGGCAGATGCGTTACAGTTAATGAAGAGCAGCAAACTTTCAGACCAATGTATGCAGACAGCTAGAACTGGAAAATACTTGGTTTGCACACTTTAAATTAACTAAAATTATGCTATCTAACCTCTTTGGTGGTAAAAAATCAACCATTCCCACCCCAGCAGATTCATTATCTGGCAGAGCCGAAAAAATGGCTTTGCCTGCCAAACATTTTGTTAATGGCAATCCGTTTACCCCACCATATCCGGCAAACATGGAAATGGCTATGTTTGGGATGGGTTGTTTTTGGGGCGCAGAACGTAAATTTTGGCAGTTACCATCAGGCGTGTATATTACCGCTGTAGGCTACGCTGCTGGAAATACCCCAAATCCCACCTATCAAGAGGTTTGCAGTGGGATGACGGGGCATAATGAGGTGGTACTGGTGGCATTCGATCCCGCAGTCATCACTTATCAACAATTACTCAAAGTTTTCTGGGAAAATCACAATCCTACCCAAGGAATGCGCCAAGGTAACGATGCTGGCACTCAATATCGATCGGGTATCTACTGCTACTCTGACACTCAGATGCAGTTAGCCCAGGCTTCTAAAGCTGCCTATCAAGCCGCTCTCAATGATGCCGGACACAAAGAGATTACCACAGAGATTTTATCAGCACCAGAGTTTTACTACGCTGAAATCTATCATCAACAATATCTAGCCAAGAATCCCGGCGGTTATTGTGGTTTGGGCGGTATGAATGTTTGTATGCCAGAGAATTTGTCGGTGGCGAGTTAGGTTTTAGGTTTTAGGTTTTAGGTTTTAGGGGGAAAGGGTAAAGGGTAAAGGGAATAAGCTTAATAGTTTTCCTCCCCCCACACCTCCCGCACCCCCCACACTCCCCGCACCTCACACACTCCTATACATTCTCGCTAGATTCTCGATCGTAAATAGAGGGATCGATCGCGGCAATTAGTCGATCGTCGGCAATATAATTATCTCGAACGACTTGCTGACAACGCAGACAGGCGGCTGCACCTTCCTGATGCCACCAGCGACAAGTCGAACGAATCGCACAAGCAGGTAGGCGATCGGTTACTGTAGGTAAACCCTCCACAATTCGTGTTGTCAGGCGACAATTGATACCATCAAAATGCTTGCAGCCATTTTCGATACAAGTAGCGGCGATCCGAAAAATTTCTGAGGGTTTGACGGGTGAATCGAGAGTTAATAATTCTGGCGGAATGGGTTTGACTCGATCTAAATGAACTAGATGCGGTACTTCTGGCGTACCGACTACAATGCCAAAAATAACGCTACCAGACATTTCGGCATCGGCACTCGGACACATTAGCGATTTTGGCGAACGACGATTTTCGGACATGATTATTAACCTCAATTTACATAGTCAAACACCAGATGATTAGGAAAATTATCTAGAATTAGGATTGACAATGATGCCATTAATGATTGGCTTTGGATTTGGAGATGGATCGGCTTGCGGATTTTGAATTCTGCCATTCACAAACGGGCGACTGGGTTGAGCCACTTTGCCATTAATAATGGGCTTTACCTGACTCGGATCGGCGGAGATGCCCCCAGCCGGAATATTGTTAGGAGTGCCAGAACTGCCCGTTCGCGGATTTCGGACATTTTGAGCGATTAAGGCGCGATTAATCGCTTGTTCGACTAAGCTGCGATCGTCAAAATCGATTAGTGTAGAAATAGTTTGACTGAGATTAGTAATGCTGCGATCGGTTATTGGGGTAGAGCCTGTCGCTGCCGATACACTAGTCGCACTCAAAAGTAACCCATTGAGCGCAAATAGAGCTAGGAAAAATTTAGTTTTCATATTAATATAGTGGGGATGCGATCGACTAAATATCTCTACAGTGACAGCGATCGTAATTTCGGAGATATCTTCGTAATAACTTAGAGATAAAAATTATTTGGGGTTAACGTCTTTTACTTTGTCCGATCGATTGGTTATCAGATTTCTTAGTTTGTCCGATCGAGCGTTCTACGGTGGGTTCCTGGGTTTGTCCGATCGAAGGTTGTTGCGGTTGCTGGATTCTACCGATCGGTACTGTTTTAATTTTGTTAATTCTCCCACGAACGGTTGGCTGTTTATCTGTGGGTTTTTGTTCGGTTGGCTTTATATCTGCTCTGGGTAACCCCGCTGTCACAATGGGAGTTGGGATTTTTGGCTCGTTAACTTGTTGCGCGAGTAACGCGCGATCGATCGCTAGTTCGACTAAATCTCTTTCTTCTAAATTAATCAGGTTAGCAATAGTCTGACTGAGATTGGTAATACTACGATCTCTTTCTGGTGTGAATTTTGTAGTGGCAACTGCGCTATTTGCACTGATAAATACACCAGTCATCGCAAGTAAAGTTAGCAGAAATTTAGTTTTCATAGTACGAGATAATTAGGGCGATCGATTAACAATTCAATTGCTACGAGCAAGATTCCAGAAAAGTCGATCGTTTCTTTACAAACAATCTCATCCCAGATCGAAAATCCCTGGTAAATCTCACCTATTTCATGCCATTTTGAATTAGGTGAATTAGGTATAATTACTCTTGCCAAGACCGATCGGATATAGTTAGATCGGAATAGTTTAATCGATCGTATTTAATGAGATCGTGGTTAGATTATCTCATTCAATACTGATAACATGAGGAAACAAGCAAATAATTTTAGCCATCTAACGGCGATCGATCGAACTAAACTATCATCACCAGTCCAATTTTTACTCGATCGAGATTTACTTAAAGGTCGCATTCTCGATTTTGGCTGTGGGTTGAGTAATGATGTCAAAGTTCTGCAGCAAAAAGGTTTCGAGATTGCAGGATACGATCCACATTATCAGCCGATTTATCCCGAAGGCAAATTCGATACGATCGTCTGTTGTTACGTGTTAAATGTTTTAATGCCAGAAATACAGGCTGATGTATTGATGAATATCGCTCATCTACTCAAGCCAGGTAGTAAAGCTTATTATGCAGTCAGGCGCGATCTCAAAAAAGAAGGTTTCCGGGAGCATTACGTTCATAAGAAACCAACCTATCAATGCACCGTCAAATTACCATTCAAATCGATTCAGCTCAATGAATATTGCGAGATTTATGAATACGTCCATTACAACCATCAATGGAATTCATCAAATAATTGTATCTTCTGCAATCCCCATCGCAAAATAAACTTACTAACAGAATCAGCCACTACTTATGCCATGTTCGATGGCTATCCCCTGAGTAAAGGTCACGTTTTAATCGTTCCCAAACGACATCTTAGCAATTATTTTGAACTACCAGCCAAAGAGCAAGCGGCTTGCTGGTTAATGGCAAATAAAGTTCAGGAAATTTTAAAGTCAGAATTTCAACCCGATGGCTTTAATGTCGGGATGAATATAAATAAAGCTGCGGGACAAGCCATGAATCATGCCACTATTCATATTATCCCCCGCTATCATGGCGATACTCATCATAAAAAAAGTGGAATGCGATCGGTAATTCCCAAATCTTAGGTGCGATCTCGATCTCAAACCCCATATTTCCCAAAAAAGTTATAAATCGCGATCGCCCTAATCTGGAGCGGACAGCAGATAATGGATAATAAATAATAGCTATTAATTCTTCCCGTTCCTGAAATGAAATCCACCATCACCTACCTGACAACTCAACTCGATCGGGCGATCGTAGCCGCATTGGGGGATGATTATGCTGGTGTCGATCCTCTATTAGTCTTATCGAGCAATCCTAAATTTGGGGACTATCAGGCGAATATGGCGATGGGACTTGCCAAGAAATTGGGGCAACAGCCACGCGCGATCGCTCAATCGATCGTCGATAATTTAGACGTGTCAGAAATCTGCGAAGCACCCCAAATTGCTGGTGCAGGCTTTATTAACTTTACCGTCAAACCCAGCTATCTCGCCACTCAACTCCAAGCCATGCAGCGCGATAGCCGCCTGGGAGTAACCATCGCCGAAAAACCCCAGCGCGTTGTCGTAGATTTTTCGAGTCCGAATATTGCCAAAGAAATGCACGTCGGGCACCTGAGATCGACTATTCTAGGAGACTGCATCGCGCGGGTATTAGAATTTCGCGGTCACGATGTCCTCAGACTCAATCACGTTGGCGACTGGGGTACCCAATTTGGGATGTTGATTCTTTACCTTCGGGAAGCCTATCCCCAAGCCTTGACGACGGCTGACGCGCTCGATCTCGGCGATTTAGTCGTGCTATATAAACAAGCCAAACAACGCTTCGACGAAGATCCGCAGTTTCAGGAAGCCGCCAGACAAGAAGTAGTTAAATTACAAGCCAAAGATCCCGATACGATCAAAGCCTGGAATTTATTATGCGACCAATCGCGGCGCGAATTTCAGGTAATTTACGACAGATTGAATGTTCAACTTACCGAACGCGGCGAATCTTTCTACAACCCATATTTATCAACCGTAGTTGAAGATCTCCGCGCGACGGGATTATTAGTCGAAAGCGATGGCGCGCAGTGCGTTTTCCTCGATGGATTTACCAATCGAGAAGGCGATCCGTTACCCCTCATCGTCCAAAAAACCGACGGTGGTTATAACTACGCCACTACCGATTTAGCCGCAGTCAGATATCGGATTCAAACCGATAAAGCCGATCGAATCATTTATATCACCGATGCGGGACAAGCCGATCATTTCGCCCAAGTTTTTCAAGTCGCCAGACTTGCAAAATGGATCCCCGAACATATCGAAATTACCCACGTTCCTTTTGGGTTAGTATTAGGAGAAGGCGGTAAAAAAATTAAGACTCGATCGGGTGAAGCGATTAAATTAAAAGAGCTGCTCGATGAAGCGATAGAACGATTTAGTAACCTGCTCAAAGCCCGATTAGTTGATGAAGAACGGCAAGAAACTGATGAGTTTATCACCAATAGTTCGGAGGTTATCGGACTGAGTTCTGTTAAATATGCCGACTTGAGCCAAAACAGAACGAGTAATTATGTCTTTAGTTACGATAAGATGCTTTTAGATAAAGGCAATACCGCACCTTATATGATGTATGCCTACGCCAGACCACAGAGCATCGCTCGTAAAGGCGATATCGATTTTAATCAACTTGGCGATAATGCTCAAATTATCTTAACAGAAGAAGCCGAATTAACTCTTGCTAAACACCTCTTGCAATTAGGAACGATTATTACTGAAGTAGAACGAGATTTGTTGCCAAATCGTTTGTGTCAATACCTGTTTGAACTCAGTCAAAAGTATAACCAATTTTTTGAAAATTGTCCTGTATTATCTTCAGAAGAACCATTGCGGACATCTCGATTGATTTTGTGCAATTTGACAGCTAAAACATTAAAGTTAGGTCTGGATTTACTCGGCATTCCGGTATTAGAACGGATGTAATCGCGATTTATCCCGATTGCCGCGCGACTGGAAGTCGTTGGAAATTCTGAGATCGATCGAAATGTTAGAATAGTGAATATACTCTTGCAGGAGGTGTCGCGATGACAGTTGCCATCCAAAAAATGACGCTAGCAGAATTCCTTGCCTATGATGATGGCACGGATAACTTATATGAATTGGAAAATGGAGAATTGATTTCTATGCCTGCTGAGAGCGATATCAATCAAAGAATTGCATCTTTTTTGTTTGCTTTCTTGCTAGGTTTGGGTATTCCTAGCTATAGACTTAGGATTGGGATCGAAGTAGCTGTTAGTGGATCGCGGGTATCTGTACGCATACCGGATTTGGTTGTATTGTCTGAAGAATTAGCCACGGAAATGGATGGGGCGACTAGATCGATCGTATTGATGGATATGCCACCACCATTATTAGTTGTCGAAGTAGTCAGCCCCAACCAAGAGAAAAGAGATTATCGTTACAAGCGGAGTGAATATGCTGCTAGGGGCATTGCCGAATATTGGATTGTCGATCCGATTCAATCGCGAGTAACGATTTTGGAATGGGTGGATGGTTTCTATGAAGAAAAAGTATATGTGGAAGATAATAAAATTGAGTCAACAATATTAGCTAATTTAGATCTAAGTGTCGATCGAGTATTACAGGCTCGTTAGTTGCGATCGACACGCTAAGATTCTAAAAGCTCGATCGCTTCTGCACACCAGGCTAGCCATTCTGTCTCGATTCTGATGCCTTGACGCAGGGTGATAAATTGATAGCGTCCGACTTTGCTCAATTGCGATCGATCTGGAAAATATTGCGCTGCGATCGCTTGATAGGTATGTAAGGTTTCGAGATGTTGAGCGCGGTGATGTTTTAATTCTGCCACGATCGTCGCGGGGGATGCGATCGACCCAGCAAATATTTTGACTAATAAGTCGTCTTTAAGCGGGCTGACAGTACTAGGAGTCTCGATCCACGATCGCAATGTTTCCTCGCCTTTGCTGGTGAGGGTATAAATCTTTTTATCTGGGCGATGTTCTTGCTGGACTAGCCTTGCATCGAGCTGGCTTTGCTCTTCGAGTTTGGTGAGTTCTCGATAGATTTGTTG
>NZ_JANPLS010000173.1:0-6108 GCF_031422475.1 Chamaesiphon sp. VAR_48_metabat_403 | reverse complement strand
AGTTGTCCTAAATTTGGATAGGTTAATGCCATCAGGGTGAGCAATGCGCGCACGCCCGGATCGCTATTTAAGGGTAATTGAGCGTTGAGTGAGGCGATCTGAATTTGGTTTTGGTTGAAAATATCGGTGATGGTGGCGCGCGAAATTCCATCTAAACCGGGGGCGATGATGGCAATATCTCCTGGTGCGACTTTCCCGCTGGTAATCAGTTCGATCGCTTGATGTGCCGTGCGTTTGAGCATTTCCCCACGGGTGCGGGTTTCGATCGCTTCGATACTTGGAGGTAAACTGGGTGTATTCCCAGGATTGAGGACGGCGCGCACGATAAGATCGACGCTAGTGCGGGAAGATCCGGCGGTTAATAGAGTTGTCGGGATTGAATCTAGATAAATGACTTGTCGATCTAGATCGGTTTTAGCACCCAGACAGCGCGACTTTAAACCTAATAAATAATCTGGATCGGCACTCAAACCTAAGCGCACCATCCCATCGGGGTTATAACTAAACGCACCCCATACGCCAGCATCTAATAAAAACTCGCAAATATGTCGCCCGATCGCGGGATAATCGTCCACATCATCGGCTAAAATCGCCCAATACCGATCGCGTAAATGCCGCTGATACTCAGGCTGCGGTAATAAATGCCGCCAATATAATTCCGTCATTATCCCATAAGTCAGCAACCCGCAATCGAGACACCAATCTCGCCACTCGACGGCTAAAGACTCCACGCACTGATAAATTTCCCCCAACTCCATCGCTCCAAATCCCCGCGTCAGAATTTCTGGTAAAGACTCCAACGGCGTGCAAGCATAAGCCGCCAACTGCATTAAATCCAAGATCCGCCGCACGAATCGGTACTCAGAGGGGGCAATTTCGCGCCAGTTGAGGCGTTCGAGCGCGGGTTGCCACAATTTTGTCGCCAGCTCTTGCTCTGTCTCTGGGCGCAATCTGAGCGGAAAGTAGGCAGGTAAATTTAATTTCTGAATCAGGAGCGGATAAAATAAGAACACCTCTTCTTGAATAAACCCGATCGGCGTTTTCGCCAATACTGGATATTTACCATGAGTCTGCGCCATTAAGCGATCGCCAAAATTTCGTTTACTATCATCATTACCCGCCAAAACTAACAGCGGCGCATTCGGACGATCTGGCTTTTCTAGCATATTGCGATCGCCCAACCACTGACAATATCGATCGACTAACGCCCCAGTCTTCCCGCTCCGCGTACCACCTTCAATCCAAATTGCTCTACCGATCGATTTACTCACACCCTATCCAGTACGTAAATATTATTACTAGCATAGATCGATCTGCCCTTTTGGAGGGAATAGGGAATAGTGGATAGTGAATAGTGGATAGTTGCTTCCTCCCAGTCTCCCAGTCTCCCAGTCTCCCCGTCTCCCCGTCCCCCAGTCCCCCCGTCCCCCATCTCCGTACTCCCATCTCCCAATGAACCCAAAACTTCCCCACAAACAAATCGGTGTCGCCCTTATCTGGAATCCAGCCAGACAAATTTTAATCGACAAACGGAAGGCTGGCGGTACAATGGGGGGACTGTGGGAATTTCCGGGCGGTAAAATCGAACCGGGGGAAACGGTTGCTGAATGTATCGTGCGGGAAATCCGCGAAGAATTAGCGATCGAAATTAGCGTTGGCGAGCATTTAATTACGATCGAGCATACATATCCCGCGTTCCAAATTACTTTAATCGTCCATCATTGTCAGCATATCGGCGGCATTCCTCAATCGATCGAATCTGACGAAATTCGCTGGGTAAATGTCAATGATTTGGCTAGCTATCAATTTCCCGCCGCTAATCTAGCAATTATTCATGCTATTGAGTCAGGGGTTAACGGTTCGATCGGGTAAATCTTGTATTTTAGATTAACTCTATTTCTCGCAACTACCCATTCAACACGATCTCTGTATGGTAGACATCAAATACTTTTCGGCTATTGGCAAATATGGCACGTTCGCGCAGCGTCAGTTGTGCTGAATCTCGATAACTCCACTTGGTTTATTTTGTCTTTTTTTACAGGTTGATGTGGTAAAATAGTAAACCTGTCCTCTAAGAATCTATATTCAGTAGCAAATTTAATAAAAGTAATTAGTCATTTAGTCGAAAATTCAATCTCTGACTTGCAAGATCGCAGCAAAGGGAAGAATAGAGTTAACGATTTGGGTGATTCTCTTGAAGCATTCATCAAAGATATTTTTGCAGATACTTTAAGTGAAAGTGACGAAAGTATTCGAGTACAGAAGTATTCGCAAGTATTTTCTTATTTAGGCAATCCTAAGAATCCGCCCGATCTGATTCTTAGAAATAGTGATGCGATTGAAGTAAAGAAAATCGAATCCTTTAGATCGGAAATTTCTCTCAATAGCTCCTATCCTAAATCAAAGCTTTTTGCTGACGATCCAATGATTACGAGAGATTGTCAAGTGGTAGATGGAGGTGAATGGACTAAGGATTTACTTGATATCATCGGTGTTGTACAACAGAAAAAATTAAAGCGTTTATGGCTAATTTATGGTGATTGCTATGCAGCCGACAATCAAGTATATAAAATAATTAAGAATACAATTAACACGGGAGTGGGAGAAATTCCTTTTGTTGAATTTTCTGAAACAAAAGAACTAGGGAGAGTTAACAAAGTCGATCCTTTAGGAATTACTTATCTAAGAATTAGGGGGATGTGGGGAATCTCTAATCCTGTCAATGTCTATGACTATCTAAATATTGACTACAATGAGAAAGTTAATTTACAAGTAATTGCCATTATCACAGCAGAAAATTTTTGTTGCCTTCCCGCCGAATTTTTTCGGTTAGCTTAATTTCTTGTCTCAAATTAGTCCGCGTAGGCGGACTTTGTATCACTAGCGGCGACTTCAGTCGCTGACTAACAAAAAGCGTATTGTCAGTAGGGGTAATTCATGAATTACCCCTACTGAGGGTGTCAGATCCTAATTCAACAACGCCTAAAATTACGAGCCGAAAACCACACGCCTAACTTTACGGAATTGCCAGTCGCAGCAGTGTATTAAGATCGAGTGGAATTTTGCGCTTTAGCGAGATCCTTCCGCTCCAACTGGGTAAGATCGAAATATACGGCACTGGCAATCGGAACAATGGCAACAGAACTCGCAATTCGCACGGAAGATTTAACCAAACAATTCGATCGGCATATCGCCGTACATGGCGTAGATTTAGCTGTGGCGGCGGGCGAGGTCTATGGCTTGATCGGCCCCAACGGTGCGGGTAAGACGACCTTAATGCGGATGCTAGCCACCGCTGAGGAGCCAACGATCGGCGAGATCTATATTAATGGCGAACGGTTGCTGCGCGATCGCAGTAATGCCAATCTCAAACGGTTATTGGGCTATCTTCCCGATGATTTTCCGTTATATGACGATCTGACGGTTTGGGATTATCTCGATTATTTTGCTAGGCTATATAAACTAACTGCCGAACGTCGTCAGCGACGGTTATATGATGTGCTAGAACTGGTACAACTGAGTACCAAACGCAATAGTAAAATTGCCACGCTATCCCGTGGGATGAAGCAGCGATTGAGTTTGGCGCGGACGATTATTCACGAACCGATTTTACTACTTTTAGACGAACCCGTATCGGGCTTAGACCCGATCGCGCGGATGCAATTCCGGCAGATTATTAAGACGCTCCAAGAAGCGGGGATGACGATTTTAATCTCGTCGCATGTCTTGAGTGACTTAGCCGAACTCTGTACTTCGGTGGGAATTATGGAGCTAGGATTTTTAGTTGAAAGTTGCCAGCTTCAAGATCTCTATCAACGCTTGAGCCGCCAACAAATTTTAATTAGTACCCTTGGCGATTTAGAAGCTCTCAAACGCGAACTCAAAGCTAATTCTTTGGTAGCGGATATTGAAATTTTACCTGGTACGAATCAAATTCGGGTCGGGTTTTCAGGTACAGAACAAGATGCAGCGGATTTATTACGATCGCTAATTCACGTTCGGTTGCCGATTACCAATTTTCAATGTACTCAAGAAGATTTAGAAACTATTTTCTTGAAATTAGGACATCAACAGGCTTCGTAAGCTGTACTAAGTAATTAGATGGGAAGGAGCGAACTATGCTAAACAAACTAATCGATCGAGCGGGTGACAATAACCCCCAAATATTCAGAGAACTCAAAGAGCGGCTGACTCCGCGCAACATTGCGATCGCGATTGTCGGAAGCTTAGTAATTCAAGGATTAGTATTATTATACTTTTACGGGCAACTTCCAATCCCCGATTCGTTGAATCCTGTAGATACAAAAATAAATAATCATTACTGTGACTTTTCTTTTAATGAAAAAGACCGCACCTATGACGATCTGTGTAAACTAGATGGAGCTGGACATTTCTTCATTAATTGGCAAAGATGGCAAGTTGATGTTTTTATCTGTTTGAGTTGGATATTTCCATTCGGACTAATTTTAAGCTCGGTTTATATGTTGGTTGCCGATTTAGTTCAGGAAGAAAAACGTGGTACCTTTAACTTTATTCGGCTCAGTCCCCAGTCAGCGAAACAAATATTTGTGGGTAAAATATTGGGTGTACCAATCTTGGTATATATTGCCATAGTATTTATGTTGCCACTGCATTTATATTTAGGATGCAGTGCTGGCGGTAATATCTTATTTTTAGGTAGTTGGTACCTGGCGATCGGATCGTTATGGTTCTTATTAGCTAATGCCGCAGTATTCTATGTCTTACTGGGCGGTCATCAAGCAATTTTAACAACACTTGTAGTCAGTTATCCCGTTTGGATGCTGATAGCTGCAATTAACTCATTCGCTTCAGCAATCGATCCCCGCTTATCAGTTGGCACAGAGGCATCCTGGTTTGGGATTCCGATCGGTAGTAATGCAATTTTATTCTATATTTTTTGGACGATCTGTTATTTAGTAGCTAGTTGTGGGGTGATGCAAGCTTTAGACCGCCGCTATCTCAACCCGACTGCTACCATTATTAGCAAGTCTCAAAGTTATCGCGCCAATCTGGTTTTGCAACTCTGGATTGCTGGCTTTGCGATCCCGATACTTATGGGAAAATCCGAATATTCTTATGAATTTGGCTTGGGTTGGTTGGCAGGTATAGATCTGATTGCATTATCGCTACTAATTCCGCTGCTATTGCCGAATAAGCAAGCGTTACAAGATTGGAGTCGCTACCGTCGCGAACGAGTTACGCAGCAGCATCGTCAGTTTTGGCAACGTGAGCTAGTACAAGATCTCATCTACCACGATAAGAGTCCCGGATTACTCGCGATCGCACTTAATATCGGGATGGCGATGGTCATGTGGATTCCAATCTCGATTCTGATATCATTCAAAAATTTCACTTATGGAATCAACCTTTTGGTAGCAATTGGTTTGATAACTAGTCTGATTTTAATCTACACCACGATCGCTCATTTAGGACTATTTCTCAATGTCAAAAAACGGAAACTTTGGATTACAGCACTCGTCGCAGGGGTAATACTCATGCCGAGTCTGGGTGCTTGGCTATTATCTACAATTCATGCTCCAACTGAATTAGTATCGTTCTTACTATTATTCTCACCATTTGCGGCAATGGGAACCATCCAAGGCGCGGGTGCAAGTATCTTCGCCGCATTTGCCGCTCAGTTAGGGATATTGGTAGTATTGACTCGTCAATTGCAGCGAAAGTTACAAATTAGCGGTCGATCTCAAACTCAAGTATTGACAGCTAATAGTTGAGTAAAGAGATGGGAGTTGGGAGGATTGACAATCCCTGCGTCCCTAGTCCCCCGTTCCCCAATCCCCATTTCAGCAGTAAACATCAGTGAGGTAAATAATTATTATGTTAGACAGATTAATCGATCGAATGGGTGATTCTAACCCGCAAATATTTCGAGAACTTAAAGAACGCTTGACACTGCGAAATATCGGTATTGCAGTTGCAGGTGCATTGGTAATTCAGGTCTTAGTTTTATTGTATTTCAACGGTCAAATTCCGGTTCCCATCCTATCGGATAGTAGCAATACATCGATCCCGAAAGAGATGTATCGGCAGGCTTATAGTAAATACTGTTACTTTAACGAAATTCGCAAT
>NZ_JANPLS010000172.1:0-5391 GCF_031422475.1 Chamaesiphon sp. VAR_48_metabat_403 | reverse complement strand
CTTGACAAATCTAATCGGTAATGCTATCAAATTTTCTCCACCCAATACTACCGTCTCGATCGAAGTTACCGAAATCGACCCCATCCTCGATCGAGCGACTAAATTCGACTCCGTGCGAGCCGATCCCGCCACGCGATCTCGACGGGTGCGCTTTGCAATTGCCGATTGCGGACGCGGCATTCCTGCCGATAAACTCGAAACCATTTTTAATCGGTTCCAGCAAGTAGATTCTTCGGATTCGCGCGACAAAGGCGGTACTGGTTTGGGTTTGGCGATTTGCAAATCGATCGTCGAGCAACATCAGGGTCAGATCTGGGTGGAGAGCGATTGGGGTCGTAGCAGCACATTTTTCTTTACTTTACCCCAACCGATGAATAAAAACCTTCTGCCACAGGGTACTTTATAGAAATAAGGACTTTAAAGTTATAGATTTACATTTTCGCAACAGTCAATCGTCCAGTTCGCCGTTATCGATTGTTATAACTCTCTATTCTCTAGAGAACTCCATCCTTTTTAGCTTGTTTGAGTAAATATGAGTACCACCGATCGCAAAACTGTCAGATTCAGGGAATTAATCTCTGAATTCAATCATATCAAGGTGAATACTTTGAGTGGTAACCTCGTCATTCAAGTGGCCGACATGTCAAGTTGGATGTTATGTTTTTCTTTGGGACAATTGGCAGGAATTAGCGGCGGTATCGATGCGATCGAACGGTGGGAGCGCAATTTAGCTCTAGCTTCTCTAAACGTCCCACTCGATCGACTGGTTAAATCTAATAATCATCAAGAAATATTTTTGAATTCTAATAAAATTGCTCAGGAATGTGCAATTAAAGAAGTTTTATTCGACATCATTCAATTCAGTCAAAATAGAGGAGACCAACTATCTTATCGGTTTATCCCAATTAGCGAGCGCAATAGTCAAGTCAAGTCAGTTTTACCACTCCTAGACATCAAACCACTGTTAAGCGAAACGATTCAATCCTGGCGAGAATGGGAACAAATTGGCTTGGCTATTTACGCGCCTAGTTTATTCCCGATCGTTCAACACCCCGAAAAAATTGCAAAATATACCGATCGAAACCTACACTTCCTCTTGACATCAATTGATGGCATCACATCTTTACGGAGTTTAGCAATTCATCATCAACAAAAATTAATCGATGTCACAGAATCTCTATTACCGTTAATTAAGGATGGTACGATTAGTTTATCGACAATTAAGCAATCTACTACCGATCGGGCATTACAACCAATTGGCAAGGCTGCCTCAGAGTTAGATTTGGTTGAAATATCTTCACCAAAAGATTCTGAAACGAACGCGCCGAACGACAGTCTCAAAATGCCACTCATTGCTTGTGTAGATGATAGTCTTTCTATCTATAAACTCTTAGAAAAGATTATTATCGAACATGGCTACAGATCTTTTGGCATTCAAAACCCCTTGAAAATTATTCCTAGTTTGATTAGAAATAAGCCCGACCTAATTTTCTTGGATTTAGTCATGCCAGTTACGAATGGTTATGAAGTTTGCGAACAAATTCGCAAAACACCATCGCTGGCAAATGTGCCGATTATTATTTTAACTGGTAATGATGGTTTGATCGATCGAGTCCGAACTAAATTTGTCGGTGCCAATGGATTTCTCGGTAAGCCGATCGATCCTAAAGCTATTACGAAAACGATCGATAAATATCTAGGTAAAAAACAATTAAATTCAACGGTCGATCGCAGTACCAAATCCGTTCGCGTTTCCAGATCGGATCGAGATGTAAATTCAGCAAATGCTAATAGCGATATTAAACGAGTTTTAGTGATCGATGACGATCTCAATATCCGCGAAGTTGTCTCGATGTGCTTACATAAACTCAAAGGTTGGGATGTCCAGACGGTATCATCAGGGCAAGAAGGATTGAATAACATTCAAATTCAACATCCAGATGCGATTGTCTTAGATGTGATGATGCCAGAAATGGACGGGTTAGCTTTTTTACGCAAGTTACGTGCCGATCGCAATACTAAGGTAATTCCCGTCATTCTTCTCACCGCCAATCGCTATTTACCAGACAGAGATCTGTTAACAGAACTCGGTGTCGTCGAAATCGTCTCTAAACCATTTTTGCCGATCGATCTGGTGCGCCAAATCGATCGAGCTTTAGAGATTAATGGTTGTTTGATTTAGAACGGGGAGACTGGGAGACGGGGCGATTTTGAATCCAAAATACTCCTTACTCCTTACTCTCTCCCCCATCGGGTGCTTTAACTTGGCTGAGAATCGATCGTAATGAGTCGCCTTCGAGAACTTCGCGATCGAGTAGCATCTGTGTGGTAGACTCTAATAACTCACGATTGTGTTTTAAAATGGCAATAGCCATGTTGTTCGCTCGATCGATAGTTTGCTTAATGAGTCGATCGATTTCGATCGCTACATCGCCACTGACAGCGCGACGGGTATTAGTATCGCCTTCTAAGAACTGAGACTGGTTGCTAGCAAACGCGATCGGCCCTAAAGTATCGCTCATCCCATAGAGCGTAATCGCTTTTTCGGCGAGATTGGTGGCTTTTTGGATATCATCGCTGGCACCTGTAGACACCTTCCCGAACACTAATAGCTCCGCCGCACGTCCGCCCAAGAGCGTCGCAATTTGACCGTGAATTTCATCTTCCATCATCAGAAACCGATCCTCATCCGGCATCTGCAACGTATAACCCAGCGCACCCACACCACGCGGCACGATCGAGATTTTCTCAACTTTACCCCGTCCCGGCATCAACGCACCCACCAGCGCGTGACCGACTTCATGATAAGCCACAGTTTGCCGCTCGATCGGATTTAGTACCCGCGATCGTTTTTCCAAGCCGACTAATACCCGCTCGAATGCTAGCTCAAAGTCAGCCATCAACACCGCCTGACGATTGTGGCGCGCCGCCATCAGAGCTGCTTCATTGACCAAATTTGCCAAATCTGCACCCGTCATCCCCGAAGTCCGCGTTGCCAATAATTCCAAATCGACATCCTCACCCAACTTCACATTATTGGCATGAACGGTAAGAATCTCCGCTCTACCCGATCGATCTGGTCTGTCAACCACTACTTGTCGATCGAAACGACCTGGACGGCGTAAAGCCGGATCGAGGACTTCAGGGCGATTTGTGGCGGCAATTAGAATCACCCCCGCATTCCCATCGAAGCCATCCATCTCGGTGAGTAACTGATTGAGCGTTTGCTCCCGCTCGTCATTACCACCGCTCGGATTCATGCCATTACCACGCGATTTACCGATCGCATCTAGCTCGTCAATGAAGATAATGCAGGGAGCCTGACGCTTGGCTTTGTCGAATAAATCCCGCACCCGCGACGCACCCACGCCAACGTACAACTCCACAAATTCCGAACCCGACATACTAAAGAACGGTACCCCCGCCTCACCCGCCACCGCTTTGGCGAGTAAAGTTTTGCCCGTACCTGGAGGGCCGACTAGTAATACACCTTTAGGAATTTTGGCTCCGAGGCGCGTGTATTTGTCACTATTTTTGAGGAAGTCAACCACCTCTTGGAGTTCTTGTTTTGCTTCATCGACACCAGCAACATCGGCAAATTTAACGCCAGTTTTTCCTTGTGCATAAGATCTTGCTTTACTTTTACCAACACCCATTACTCCACCGCTACCTTCGGTATATTTAAGTAGCAAAGCTCCTGCACCAACGGCAATTAATGGCGGTAAAGCAACTGCAAGTAATGTCCCCAACCAGGATTCAGATGGTGGATTTTGAATGGTATATTCTACGCCATTAGCTTGTAACAACTCTGGCAAACTCTCAGCTAAAAGATCTGGAATAGTAAAGTAAGTTTCTTTACTATTCTCGCTGATAACTGTATACTCAATGCGGCTGGGACTAATTATTACTCGATCGACTCGGTTGGTTTTAACTGCTGCTAGAAAATCACCGTAAGCCTGTTGGGAGATAGTTGCCATCGTTTTGAGTTTGTAAAGTTGATGGAGAGTAATTCTAGTTCTAGGTAACAGTTAATCGATCTATTTAGATGGGCTTCGATTTATTTTTCCCTATGTTTCAAGATTACTCGATCGCCCCAACTCAACATAAGTCGTGGTGCTACTCTAAATCTGACGGTAAACCACACTGCTAGTACTAATTAGCGATCGCTGGGAAAATATACATCACTACTGTAAAATACAAATAGTCTACCTAATCTGCGGCTAAGACGATCCTATGATTCAAACGGTTAGCCAAAAAAAGACCTTAGCAGAGTTTTTGGCAATGCCAGAAACAAAGCCTGCCAATGAATTTGTCGATGGCTCGATTTATCAAAAACCCCTGCCGCAAGGAAAGCACAGCATTATCCAACGAGAACTAACATTTGCCATCGACAGACCATTAAAAGATAGAAAAATAGCTAGGGCTTTTCCTGAATTGCGTTGTACTTTCGGAGATCGCTCGATCGTACCAGACATATCTATAATCTTATGGGATCGGATTCCCCGCAATCCTGACAGCACTGTTGCTAATATTTTTCCAATTGCCTCCGATTGGACGATTGAAATCTTATCTCCAGAACAAGGGCAAACAAAGGTAGTCAAAAATATTATGCATTGCTTAAAATATGGGACGCAAATGGGTTGGTTAATCGATCCAGACGAGCAAACAGTATTTGTCTATCAACCAAAACAGGAAGTCGAAATTTTCGATAATGCCAGCCAACAGTTACTAATGCCAAAACTTGCGGCAAGGTTACAAATATCTGTCGGTCAAATATTTGATTGGTTATTAGAGTAAGAATTCGATTACGATCGATATACCATTAGCGATGGCGAGATTGCAACTCTACCTAAGTCTTGGCTAGAAACAGAAGAAGTGCTAGGATTATTTTGTCGATCGGAATTGCGTGATGGGTAAAATGTTGTAATAACGACAATCCCAAATATTGTCGATACTGTTACATAAATTGCGATCGCAGTCTGATTAGATTTACCAGTTTTGCCATTAAAAGTAGTTCCACATTTTGTACATTTTACATGCGTAAGCATTTTTGGCCCGACGATTCCCCCCCACCAAGTAAAGCTAATTAGTTCGGCTTGTTCTGAAGCGCAGTTTGGGCAAGGTTGATAGTGAGCCATCTAGTTTCTCCGAGTATTGCCTGATATTTGTGGTCATACCTAGAGAATACCCATTTTAGATCGATCGTCAACATTTATTAGTTACTCATCCGATCGCCACATCCATAACATACGTAAGTTATAATTAGTACAAATTTAAGGACGCGAATTCAATCCCGATCGAATCTAATACCTCGGCGGGTAGCTCAGAGGTAGAGCTATTGATGAAAATATCCTTCTTTGAATGTCAAAAACGTCTAAAGATTGAGGTTCG
>NZ_JANPLS010000171.1:0-3017 GCF_031422475.1 Chamaesiphon sp. VAR_48_metabat_403 | reverse complement strand
CAAGGTTTGATCGATGCCGATACCGCCATCATCGATGCCAAATCCGGTACCTCCGGCGGCGGGAGACAAGCCAAAACCCATCTGTTACTCGCCGAAGCCGATAACAGCATTACTGCCTACAGCATCGCTGGACACCGCCATACTCCAGAAATCGAGCAAGTATGCAGCGATCTCGCCAGTCATGAGGTTAAAGTCCAATTTACCCCCCACCTGATGCCAATGGTACGCGGCATCCTCGCCACCGTCTATGCCACGATCCGCGATCCGGGTTTAGTCACCGAAGACTTAATCACGATCTATAAAGCCTTCTATCGCTCTTCCCCCTTTGTCAGAATCCTCGAAGGTGGCATCTATCCCCAAACCAAATGGGCAGCAGGTACCAATCTGTGCTACATCGGCTTAGAAGTAGATGCCCGCACCGGACGCGTCATCGTAGTTTCCGCGATCGATAATCTCATCAAAGGGCAAGCCGGACAAGCGATCCAATGCCTCAATGCAGCCATGGGTTGGGATGAAACCCTCGGTTTACCACAATTGAGTTTCTATCCTTAATTAAAAGACTAAATATTTATCCTCGGTTAACACGAGGGTAAATTATTTGTGAAGGAGATCTTTTGTCGTTAAAGTGTCTTCGATAGAGTCAAGCATGTAACATTTAGGTCGATTACTCAAGTTCAGCAGATCGTTGGCTTAACTTCGGCTTTGCCGAATTGCCGATCTACAATAATAAGATATGCATCTAATCTCAATTCGGAACCTACGATCGGATGCTACCAAATATCCAGATACGCAGACAGTAATTGAAGAATGGTACAAAGTTGTCAAAACTGTATTTTGGCAAAATCTTGAGGAAGTTAAACAGATTTACCGCGATACAGAAGCTGTTGGTAACTTTACTGTCTTCAATATCAAAGGAAACAATTATCGACTAATTGTAGATATCAACTATGTTAATCAAATTATATACTACAAGTATTTTCTAACTCATTCAGAATACGATAAGGATTCTTGGAAAAATGACGATTACTTTTGATAGAGCAGTCTACATTAATTTATTAGCAGATTTCGTCCCTGAAGTAATTACATCAGAAGCGGAGTACGATCGAGCCTTAGCAATTGCTGAACCCTTAGTAGCTAATCGCAATCTAAGTAATGAAGAGTCAAAATTCCTATCGTTAATCGTGACATTAATCGAAGACTATGAAAGCAAGCATTATCCAATGGGTGATGTCAGTCCTCATGCGGCTTTGTTACATCTAATGGAATATAGCAATACTAGTCAAGCCGATTTAGTTGGATCGATCGGTTCTGCTGAGATTGTGGCTGAAATTGTTGATGGTAAACGCTCGATCGATCCCATCCAAGCTAAGGCTCTTGGTGAATATTTTCAGGTTTCTGCTGGTTTATTTATTTGAAATTAGGTTAATTGACTGCTCATTGTCCGCGCCCTGGTTTACAATCGGCAAATCCCAATGCCTCTGTATCGAGGAAACTAGCGATCGCCATTTCAACTACAGCTTGGACTGGGTACTCAATTTCAGTAGCTCTGGCAATCATCGCCGAGCGAATCCTTTCTGGCAATAGTTCTAGGATAATCGCAGCATCAGCAGCAGAAAGTTGTTCTAAAAGTTTTGTTTGCATAGTATTACCGTTCGCCTGGAATCTGAACGTTATAAGGTGGTTCGGTTGCTCTCAAAATTATGGCTTCTAGTTCCAATAGTAACGCAGGGTTTTGCCAATGAGAAATTATCTCGAAAGCAATCCGCACATCTTCATCGCTATATTTATCGAGCCACGCCCATAAAAATGATTTGTGTCCGCCAGTGAAACGCCCACGCAGGCTCTTCGTTTTGCCGATGTAGAGCAAACCGTCTATTTTGTGTCTGATGGCATAGATACCAGGACGAGCAGGGATAGTAGTTAGCTCGCGGTTCAAGGGTTGACATAGATCGAAGGGCATAAAGACGATCGCATTTAGGATGCCCTGAGCCTGGATCTGAAGTTCGGAGTCGTTTGTCGGCATGGAAATAATCGGACGGATCTCACAAAAGCCATATTCTCACAAATTCTGTTGCAGTCTACCGATCGATCAACTAGACCCGATCGCATTTCGATTGAGTATTCAATTTCAGTAAATCTATCCTCTTATCTAGAGTGATTTTGAGTAATCACTCCAAAATAATTTTGGCATTGCAGCACAAATTTTCCCATAAAATTGATTTGTTCATACACTCAATCCATCAATTTTCATTTTTTTCAGCTACACAATCAAGTGAAGCGGGTAATTTACCTGAAAGATGTTTAGATAGCAACATCGGAGATCCAAACTGAGTGTCTGCTATATAAATGGAATTATTACAAACTATTCCATGTCCGAAAATAGCAAAGTCTCTTCCTGCTGGCTTTCCTGTTTGTTCGATCGCAACAATTAGCTGATGACCAGTTGGAACAATGCGACCGAAAAAAATCCAGTCATACTTAAATTGAATAGTTTGTTCTATCCATGCTTCGCGAATAGGGTATTCAGATTTCTCCCAATGAATTGTCTTTCGGATGAGAGTTGGTTGTGAAATAAATACTTTATTGTTACGGGACATTGCTATTGATTGACTTACATAACCTGGTGAATAATATTCATTAACCACGTTTGAGATATGTTTAAGAGCGACTATTAACCCTAAGAACACAAAAACAATACCTCCAAGTACTTTCTTCCACATTAGTTTTAAATATATCAAGTTCGCTGTTAGATTTAGAGTGTTCTACATTTAGATTTACTTACTCAATATTAATCTCGATCGAACAACCTTCAGTAACTGCAACTCTACCCCAGAAACCTGCTCTAACATAAACACCATCTGTTCTGGACGCAACAACGTTCCATCATTCGCGCAACTACCCACATATCGCAACTCCACATCTTTCTCATCAGCAACTTTCAGTAATTCCAGCTCATACAATCGATCGCGTAGATTGATTTGCGTATTCTTACCAGATTTAGACTTTTTATCCTGAAT
>NZ_JANPLS010000170.1:0-6174 GCF_031422475.1 Chamaesiphon sp. VAR_48_metabat_403 | reverse complement strand
CTCGATCCACGATCGCAATGTTTCCTCGCCTTTGCTGGTGAGGGTATAAATCTTTTTATCTGGGCGATGTTCTTGCTGGACTAGCCTTGCATCGAGCTGGCTTTGCTCTTCGAGTTTGGTGAGTTCTCGATAGATTTGTTGATGAGTGGCATTCCAGAAAAAACCGACCGAACCATCGAATCTTTTGGCAAGATCGTAGCCGCTACAAGGACAGTCGTTGATTGCAGCCAGAATTGCATGAGATAGAGCCATGTGGGGATGGGAGTGCTGGGGGATCTTCGATCGCTATTATATATCAACTTAGTTGCATATTCTGTTAAGTTAATATATTATTAATGTATGCAATTAAGTTAGTAAGGTTCGATTCTCCAGAGGAGAGGCTACGCCAACGAGTCAGATCGAGCGGAGATCGAGAGATTGGCAAGCCTGGAGATTTAGAGCCAGAATCGATCGAGACTTTCATATTTTTGCATTAAACGCATGAAAACTTTGAGGATCGGAGATGTCAACAGTAGTTCCTGGTAGATTTAGTGCCGAAATCGATGAATCGTTTGTCGTCTTTTTAATTGGCATGAGAGTGCATAATATTTGGGCAGTCAATAAATGGCTACCAACCGTTCGGGCAATGAGTCCGATGTTAAATACCCTACATCAGTATCCAGACAAAGGCTTTTTGGGACAAGAATCATTTTTCCGCTTTTCCCCGCTGTGTACCATCATGATGACTTACTGGAAATCGTTCGAGCATTTAGAATATTTTGCCCGCAATACCGACGATCCGCACTTAGAACCGTGGCGGGCATTCAATAAATCGATTGGTAATGATGGCAGCGTGGGAATTTGGCATGAGACATATTTAATCGGGGCGGGACAATCGGAATCGATCTATGTAAATATGCCCGTATTTGGTTTGGCGGCTGCGACTCGCCATGTACCATCTGTTGGGAGAAAAGAAACCGCCCGCCGTCGATTGGGTGGCTACAATTCACCTGCTATTCCTAACTAAATTTGGAAATGATTTAGGATTACGATACTTAATTAGGATCGATTACGGCTCCTTCTAGATCCACTTTTAACGGCTGTGCTTGCACCTGAATATCATATGTCTCCCAGGCTTGAGCCATCGCGGCGGCGACTGCTTCCGCACGCTCTGAGGTAGCTAAAGCCAGCAAAGTTGGCCCCGCACCGCTAATGACCATTCCATAGCCTCCAGCGGCAATTACGGCTCGTTCTACGTCAGTATAGCCAGGAATTAACTTTTGACGGTAGGGTTGGTGGATGCGATCGGCTAATGCCGCACTCAGCCAGTCGGGGTTTCCCGTTTCCAACCCCCGCACCATCAAGCCTAAATGTGCCGTGTTAAAAATCGCATCGGCGCGGCTGTACTCATTCGGCAGCACGCTTCTGGCTTCCGCTGTCGAGAGTTCAAAATTGGGAATGGCTACTACAGGCACTACGCTATCGTGCCAAGGAATATCGGCGATCGCCCAACCATTAGTCGCAGTAGCCGCCAACTGACAGCCGCCAATCAAAGCGGACACTACATTATCGGGATGTCCTTCCATTTCGATCGCCAGTTGCATAATTTCATCTGGTGAAAGCGGACTTCCTGCTAAAATATTAGCACCCAATAAGCCGCCGACGATCGCCGTTGCCGAGCTGCCCAATCCCCGCGCTAGCGGTACGCCAAGCTTAATTTCTAGTTGAATGACTGGGGGATCTCGATCGATCCGTTCGTATAATTTCAGCACGGCTTGATAGGCGAGGTTGCTAGCATCAGTATTGACTCTAGCTGCTTCCAATCCCTGCACGGCAATGACTAAATTTTCTGTGTCGATCGGGGTGAAGGTAAACTCGTTATACATGCTTAAAGCAGCACCGATACAGTCAAAACCCGCTCCTAAATTGGCAGTGGTAGCAGGTACGCGAATCTTTGTCATAAGGGATAGGGGATAGTGTAAATGAATGTCACAAAATGCAAAGTCTTTTAAATAGCCACCCTAAATAACGCTGCAAATAGATTATAAATGCTAATGTATAGTTAGTCACAAAAAAGGTGAGGTAGTTACATTATCCCTAGTTGGATAATCATTTACTAAAGTTGACTCCTAGCTGTAGAGCAGTGTAGGTAATTTAAGTCAACATGGTAAGTAAAATTCGCTACAGAGGAAACGCTAGTTTCCACAATTTTTCTGCCTATCTCAACCTTAAACCCAATATCATATCCAGTGGGAGATGCTTATGAAGCTTGTGCTCCAGAGTAAGAACATCGAAATTACCGATGCCATCCGCGACTATGTAAATCAGAAAATTGAAAAGGCAGTGAGCCATTTCGAGCAGATAACAACGGGAGTAGATGTTAATTTATCAGTTGCCAAAAATCCTCGGATTGCGGCATCGCAAGTAGCAGAAGTAACAATTTATGCCAATGGGACAACGATTCGTGCCGAAGAAGCCAGCGAACATTTATATGCAAGTATCGATCTAGTCGCCGACAAAATTTCACGGCAATTACGCAAGTATAAAGAACGTAATTTCACTAAAAAAGATCGCACGGATTCAGCTAAAGAGCTGGGAGAAGAATTAGATTTAGAATTGTTAGATTACAATCTAACTGACAATCGATCGGCAACATTACCCGCAGAAGTAGTGCGGACTAAATACTTTGCCATGTCGGCACTGACGATCGAAGAAGCGATCGCCCAACTGCAATTAGTAGACCACGATTTTTATATGTACTCTAGCGTTGAAACTGGAGAAATAAACGTCGTTTATCGTCGCAATCATGGCGGTTTTGGGGTAATTCAACCGCGCCCTACTGCTGACCAAAATGGTAAAAGTGCCGCAACAACACCTGCGAAAATATCTGAAACTGTCTAGTTAAAACTATCGATTTAATTACAGCGAGAGGATCTCGATCGAGATCCTCTCGCTGTTTGCGTCATCATACATCCGACGGTGTGAGCTAAAATAAGTATAATCAGATCTTGCCGTAATCGATCTCGATCGTCGGTACAACTAGCAAGAATATCGATAAAGCATGTTCTTCGCAATCGATCGAAGAAATTCACCAAATTTATCCCAAATTGTCTGGATTTACTGGCGCAACATGTGAGGATATCTATTTATACGATCTTGGCGATTGTCGCATCGATAGCAAAGCAATCGCCTGTTGGCTTACATCCCTAACCCCAGTCCCGACATGTCTTCTCAGCCTCCGAAAAAGACACTCCTCGCTCAAGTTACTCAAGTTTTTAATCGGACGAAAGTTAATTTTACCCGATTGGCACTCAAACCCAATGCTAGGGTGCCCAAACTGCTGGTTCAAGATGCAGATGCACCCCAGCCAGATATCTTTCCGTTATTAGGCGAGAAATACGTATTGGGGCGCAGCTCCCAAGCTTGCGATATCGTAATTCGGAATGAAGTTGTCAGTCAAGTTCATCTCTCATTGAGCCGAGATCGGAAAAAAGGGACGACTTTTTTGCTTAAAGATGAAGGTTCGACCAATGGCATTTATCGCGGTAAAAAACGGGTCGATCGGATTACACTTAGAAACGGCGATACTTTCACCCTCGGCCCGCCAGAACTCAAAGCCGCAGTCAAAATTACTTATCTCGATCCGCCACCTGTCTACATGCGCGTATTGCGGTATGGATTGTACGGTACTGGCAGTATTTTAAGCCTATTACTACTCGCAATTCTCGCCGAATCGACCAAAATTAATGTCAATCCCCTTCCCGATGCTAATGGGCCAGTGATGGTCTATGCTGAGGGTTTAGAAGAACCATTGCGTCAGGCAAAAACAGGCGCGCATAAGGATCTGGCTGATATTAGTAGTTTTTCTACATATTTACCCAAAGCCCTAATTGCTTCGGAAGATAGCCGCTTTTACTGGCATTTTGGCATCGATCCGTGGGGCGTAGGGCGGGCGATCGTCGTCGGTCGTCAAAAGGGTAAACTAACTCAAGGTGCGAGTACCCTGACTCAACAAGTCGCCCGGAGTTTATTTCGATCGTACGTCGGAAGTGAAGATAATTTGCCCCGAAAAATGCGGGAAGCAGTCGTGGCTCTAAAATTAGAAGCCACCTATAGCAAAGATACAATTCTACTCGCCTATCTCAACCGCGTCTTTTTAGGCGAAGACGCACATGGCTTTGAAGATGCCGCTCAACATTACTTAGGTAAATCTGCCCGCGATTTAACCCTACCAGATGCCGCCATGCTCGTGGGAATTTTACCAGGGCCGAATATTTTTAATCCTTGTGTAGAAGATAAACAAGGACGTAGAGGAATGAAAGCCATCGAACGCCGGAATTTAGTCCTCAATCGGATGCTAGAAACCGGGGTAATTACCTCAGCCGAAGCTAAAGAAGCCCGCAGATCGCCGCTCAGTTATCGACAGGAAGCCTGTACCCCCAACACCAGTACCAAAGCTCCCTATGTTTATAGCTATGTCTTTCAAGAACTCCAAGAAATTTTGGGTACCGAGACAGCTAAAGAGGGCAATTTCGCGATCGAAACTGGCTTGAACTTGAAGATGCAAGCCAAAGCCGAAGCCGCATTACGTCAAAATGTCGCCTCGGCTGGCGGAACGTACCGTTTCTCCCAAGGTGGCATCGTCACCCTCGATAGTACCACTGGCATAGTCAAGGCAATGGTCGGCGGAGTAGACTATCAGAAAAGTCAATTCAACCGCGCCACAGGTGCCCAGCGACAGCCCGGATCGACATTTAAGCTCTTTGGGTACGCTGCCGCGATCGAGGGCGGCAGATCGCCGGGAAAGACCTATTCCTGCGATCCAATTTCTTGGGATGGTAGAACTTTTCCCGCTTGCAATCATGGCGCGTCGGGATTTACTAATATGTATACGGGGTTCTCACTTTCGGAAAATGCGATCGCCCTTAGAGTCGCGCGGGATATCGGGTTACCTGGAACTATTGCCACCGCTCAAAAAATGGGAATTAAATCGCCGCTCAAAGAAGTCCCCGCGTTAATTTTGGGGCAGAGTGAGGTAAATATACTAGAGATTACTGGAGCCTACGGATCGGTTGCCAATCGCGGTATCTGGGTCAAGCCGCGCATTATCAAACGGGTGTACGATACTAGCAATTGCGATCTCAAGCAACTTAGTAAATGTCGGGTGATGTACGATTATGCTAAAGATGCACCCTCGCAGCGCGTGTTGAAGGCAAGTACGGCAGATACGCTGACTACCATGATGCGCCAGGTAATAACTAATGGTACTGGTAAAAATGCCGCAATCGGTTTAGGCGAAGTCGGTAAGACGGGAACTACCAATGATAATGTCGATCTCTGGTTTATCGGCTTTGTCCCCGATAAAAAAGTCGTCACTGGTGTCTGGTTGGGCAATGATAATAATTCACCTACGACGGGTAGCAGCGCGCAAGCCGCTCAGTTATGGGGAAATTACATGGGTTCGGTGTTTAAATAACTCCAAAGAAAGGCTGATGGGAAAGGATTCTAGATCTTATTATTTTTTAGGCGAACGCGCAAGCGCACCCCCAATGGCGATCGAACTAGCGGAATATGGGTTGTATTCCCAGAGCCGAAATTTCGACAGGGGAACTATCCCTAGATTTATTTGCGGCGAAGTTGCGAGCGGTGGTAGATGCGGCAGGGACAATTCATGAATTGCCCCTACCTTAAATCTGAGACTTTTCTACCTCAAATCTGAGACTTTTCGATGCTACTTCGCAGCCACCAGCCCGTTGTGCCGCAACAATGCTGCTGGATCTGGCCCCCGTCCCCGGAACGCCGTAAACACCTCCATCGGATGCTTACTCCCACCCAGCGATAATACTGTATCGCGGAACCGTCGTCCGGTGGTGCCGATCGCATCCGCATCATCTAGCCCAGCATCTTCAAACGCCGCAAACGCATCCGCACTCAAGACTTCTGCCCACTTGTAGCTATAATAACCAGCCGCATAACCGCCAGCAAATATATGTCCGAAGGAGCAGAGGAAATTATCTTCGGGTAATGGGGGAATTACCATGCTGATTTTGGCGAGGCGATTGCGAACGTCGGCAATTGTTTCGGTACCGCCTGGTTTGTAGCTGCTGTGGAGTGCGATGTCTAACCAGCTAAAGTGGATTTGACGCAGCATCCCACTCCCGCTCATAAATGTCCGCGCGGCGAGGAGTTTTTGGT
>NZ_JANPLS010000169.1:0-16183 GCF_031422475.1 Chamaesiphon sp. VAR_48_metabat_403 | reverse complement strand
TACCAGCTTTTGAGCCACTCTGCTGTCTGTTGAAGCTGGGTTGTTTTGCCCGCTCCTTCAACTCCTTCAAATACGATCAATTTACCACTCATGTTCGGACAAGATTTAGCTGGATATTTACTACAAATTAGTAAACTAATCTGGTACGATGTCAAGAGAATTTAAGCTAATTAAACCTTACTCTGTAAAAATTACTTCTTATGTCTCGTTATGTATGTCATTTTTTAGTCACTACTTCATCCGAGCACATGCGATCGGTACTGAAAAAAATGTTGGAGATGTGCCGATTAGAGCTGATTTATGAAGTTACCGATTATCTAAATGCACGAGAAATTCCCGGTCGAGTTGCCTTCGCGCGGTTAGCGACTGTTGAAGTCTTAGTTGACGCGACTAATGCAACTCCAGAAGCTGTCAAGCTCACCTTGGTCGTCAAGAATGAAGAGTTACCGCTCAATAGTAACAATCATTGTCGCCAAATGTTCGATCTCCTGCGATCGGCGATCGCTCGCAATCCTCATTGGCATCAAATTCCCACTCTTCAGTCGAATGGCTCTGCATCTGTTAAAACGATGACAGGGTTGCCAACCGTCGGGTTCGAGCCAACACCTACAACAGATACGCTCCAAGCAACGATGAATTAATGAAATTGTGCAACTAATCTGGAGTGGAAAATGAAATAATCTGCATTGACACTACGGACTCGATCCAAAATTACCCCGATTTTCCTGACTTTTTATTTAGCTGCGATCGACTGCGATCGTCCCAGGCTTGAAAAATGAGGCGATTCCGTTTACAGTGAGCGAGGACATAGATCTTTACTCATACAGGAAAATTATCTCATGGCTCTGGCTGTAGGCACAAAAGCTCCTGACTTTAACGTCAAAGACACTAACGGGAATACTGTCAATCTAGCTGGGTTGGCTGGTAAAAAAGTCGTGATGTACTTTTATCCCAAAGATGACACCCCAGGATGCACGAAACAAGCTTGTAGTTTTCGCGATAATTACGCGGTTTACCAAGATAAAGGCGTTGTGGTGTTAGGCGTAAGTAAAGATGATGAATCTGCTCACCAAGCTTTTACCAAAAAATTCGATCTGCCTTTCCCCCTGTTAGCCGATATCAAAGGTGACCTGATTAAGGCTTACGATGTCGATGGCGGCGGCTATGCCAAACGCGTGACTTATGCGATCGATGAAACTGGTAATATCGTTCACGTCGATAGTAGCGTTAAAACTGATACTCATGCTAATGACGTATTAGCAGCTTTGGGCTATTAATATCTCAACTCGATTGTCAAATAATTATGCTAATTGTTTGGCAATCGGCGATCGTTACTGAGATCGAGCTAGTTCGATCTCGATCGAGATTTCTAACGGTACTCATACTTGACGATCGATGTCTTGACTGTCTCTGGCGCGATCGAATTGATGCTATCCGTCGAAATTTCGTGAGCGAACGATTTAGATTTTCCTGGCTCGATATCGATATTAATCGGAATAATTGCTTGTTTGATTGAGATATCTTTGGCAACGAACTTTGCCACAATGTAGTAAACATAGTGGACTTGTTTGCTTTGATTTTCAATCGTTCCACTAACAGTTAGCAGGGAATTATCCGAACTATTACGCTTCACAACAATTCCTTGCAATTTGAGGTTTTTGTCGATCTCTAAGTTAGCGGTCGCATTGGCTGAATCCCTAGCTAATACTTGGGGTTGGGAAGGGACAGATCGATCCAATGGAGCGGCTTTAACTGCTGGTAAAGCTAACGATAAAGAGCGAGCTGAAGACGGGACATTTAGCAAGTTCCAGATCCCGCTCATAACGATGATAACAGACAAATATTGACTGAATTTCATACAACGTATGGTGTTGAGAGATGTGTGTCTTAGCATACTGAATATCTTAATCTGTTTAGTTT
The DNA here is from genome assembly GCF_031422475.1 of Chamaesiphon sp. VAR_48_metabat_403. Taxonomy (NCBI): domain Bacteria; kingdom Bacillati; phylum Cyanobacteriota; class Cyanophyceae; order Gomontiellales; family Chamaesiphonaceae; genus Chamaesiphon; species Chamaesiphon sp. VAR_48_metabat_403. The sequence goes on along the minus strand of NZ_JANPLS010000169.1, from coordinate 14,263 downwards.
AGCGATTGGATAGATTTGGGACAGCTTCCGCATATTGGCTGGAGTTCGATCTTGACAAAAGTCTTAGAGCTAGATGATTAAAATCGATCGAAATCTAGTGCTCACCGCGTTATCTTATATGTACCCATTTAGACAGAAAGAATTACGATCGCTACCTAAAATTAGATTAAAATCGAATAGTGCGACTCGACCTTCACAAAGCGACATCAATTGCTGTCGATCGCCGATCGCGCTCGATTTCTAACTTGTAAAGATATTGTGGAGAAAATTGGATCCATCGACAAAGGTGGGTAACAATAGAAGATTGAGGAATTAATTGCCGAGGAAGTTTATTGATGCAGCCGATTCGTACATTCAACGTTTCTCCTTCCCTACCAGCCTCCCTCGAACCCCTACGGCAGCTTGCCTATAATCTGTATTGGGACTGGAATACGGAGATCAAGGAATTATTTAAAAGACTCGATCGCGACTTGTGGGAAGCCACTCGTCACAATCCAGTTGCACTGCTAGCTAGGGTCAGTCAATCGCGCTTACAAGAAGTAGCGGCTGACGATGGCTTTTTAGCCCACATGGAACGGGCATTGGGAGAACTCAATGCTTACATGCACGATCGCAGTTGGTACAAGCACAAACGCGCTGATAGAGTCGGTAAAGAGTGTTTTGCTTACTTCTGCGCCGAATTTGGATTGGTAGACTGTTTGCCAATTTATTCGGGTGGTTTAGGTGTTTTAGCAGGAGATCATCTTAAATCTGCTAGTGACTTGGGTTTACCCTTAGTTGCAGTTGGATTGCTCTATCAAAAAGGCTACTTCGCACAATACCTCAATGCCGAAGGTTGGCAACAGGAGCGTTACCCAGTTAACGACTTCCACAACATTCCCGTGCAGTTAGAGCGCAAGCCCGACGGCACCGAGTTGCGAGTAGCTGTAGAATACCCCGGACGGATGGTATATGCCCGCGTGTGGCGCGTCCAAGTTGGTGTCGTACCCCTCTATTTACTCGATACCAATATCGAGCCAAATAGTGCCTACGACCAAGACATTACAGATGCCCTCTATGGTGGCGATCTCGATACCCGGATCCATCAAGAAATCATGCTGGGAATCGGTGGCTTCCGCGCCCTCGAAGCATTAGGTCACAAACCGAGCGTCTATCACATGAATGAAGGACACTCAGGCTTCCTGATTCTCGAACACATGCGGGTGCTAATGCAGCGCGATAAATTATCCTTTGTCGAAGCCAAGCAAGTCGCACAATCGACCCAGATTTTTACCACGCATACGCCAGTTAGTGCGGGTTTCGATTTATTCCCACCCGACAAGACCATGTACTATGTCGGACATTATGCTGATGTGTATGGGCTGAATAAAGACGAATTCATGGGATTGGGGCGTGAAGATGCCACCGCCCTAGAATCGCCGTTCAGCATGGCAGCTCTGGCAATGAAAACGTCGAGCTTTGTCAACGGTGTGGCGAAACTACACGGGGTAGTCTCACGGGAGATGTTCCAAAACATGTGGAAAGATGTACCCATCGACGAAGTACCGATTACTTCGGTGACAAATGGCGTACACGCCCGCAGTTGCGTAGCTAAATCCGTACAGGAACTATACGATCGGTATTTAGGCCCCGAATGGTCGGAGAAATCGATCGAAGACCCGATCTGGCATAAAATGGATGCCATTCCCGATGAGGAACTGTGGCGCAATCACGAGCATAGTCGATCGGAAATGGTCGTCTACGTGCGCGATCGCATTGTCGGTCATCTGAAGGAACGCGGCGCGACTCTAGCCGAAATCAACCATGCTCAGGAGGCTTTAGATCCGAGCGTACTGACGATCGGATTTGCCAGAAGGTTTGCGACATACAAACGTGCGACATTATTCCTCCGCAATCTCGATCGGATTAAAGAGATTATGGTGGGTAATAAAGGACGCAAAGTTCAATTTGTGATTGCCGGAAAAGCTCACCCCAAAGATATTCCAGGGAAAGCACTAATCCGCGATATCGTCCACTTCACCCGTACCGAAGGGATGAACTCAGTGGTATTTGTGCCCGACTACGATATTTATGTATCGCGGGTGATGGTAGCAGGCTGCGACATCTGGCTGAACACCCCCCGTCGCCCTCACGAAGCCTCCGGTACCAGCGGCATGAAAGCCGCCATGAACGGCTTACCCAACCTGAGTATCCTCGATGGTTGGTGGGATGAAGCCGATTACGTCAAGACTGGTTGGCCGATCGGACATGGCGAGTTATACTCCGATGAAGCCTATCAAGACGAAGTAGAAGCAAACTCCTTCTACGATCTATTAGAACAAGAAATCGTCCCCTTATTCTACGATCGTGACAAAGAAGGTTTACCTCGTAAATGGGTAGCGAAGATGAAAGATGCCATCCGGCTCAATTGTCCGACCTTTAATACCGCCCGGATGCTGCGCGATTATGCCACGATCGGCTACTTCCCTGCCAGCGATCGCAACCACGTCGTCACCGACAATAGTTATCAGGCTGGTAAAGATCTCGCCCACTGGAAAGAAAAGATGCTCCAACATTGGGACGATCTCAAAATCCATACCGTCGATGTTTCCGCACCAGAAGATATTAACGTCAACCAGTCGATCGCGGTCAAGAGCCTGATTCAACTGGGCAGTTTGGAACCCCACGATGTTCAAGTCGAACTCTATAAAGGTGCGGTGGATACCAACGGCAAAATCACCGATGCAGACACCGCCGTAATGACCTACCAAGGACGAGATGGTGCTGGTAATAGTCTTTATACCAGTGAGATTGCTTACTCGGCTAGCGGCTTACAGGGCTTGTCTCTGCGCGTGTTGCCCCACAACGTTCATTTGAGCAATCCTTACGAATTAGGCTTGATTCGCTGGGCGTAGGCTCAATGACCGCCCGCGACTGAAGTGCGGGCTAGTGGTTCAAGTCTACTGAAGTGGACTGTTAGATTCTTCAGTCCACTTCAGTGGACTTTCTTGGTTAGCCTGGGGATAAATCCCCAGGTGATGATTGGCGTTAAGTAATTAAAATTTTTCATGTTAAAGCGCGATCGAAGTATACCCTCGATCGCGCTTTTAATGTCAATGTCGCCAGTTGCCAATAGTTTTGCAGATGCCATCGCCCGTAAAAACAAGTTCGGAACTTTCCACAATCTGCCCGCGTCAAACTAAATAACCAGGGAAAAATTCATCCCTGATGCTCAACCAAAATAAAATTTAGATTTGGAAGTGCCGCTCTGTAATAATAGACCGCACCAATGAGTTAGTTGAGCTAATCTACTTAAAATGGAACACTAAAAGTGAAAAAACAAATCGTTGCATTAGTTATGCTTTGCTCCTCAGTGGCGGCTCTCGGAATGGGCGCACCAGCTAGGGCAGAAATGGGCAAAAACTCGATCGGCCCATCCGTTCTAATTGGTAACGGCACCACGAATATCGGAGTTGATTCTAAGTTTGGCGTAAATGAAAGTCTCTCAATTCGCCCATATATCTACTTCCCCAGCGGTGGTACTCTCTTTGGTAGCTCGCTCACTTACGACTTTAACCTTACTAACACTGGTAACAAAGTGCAAATCACCCCTTATCTTGGTGGTTCTGTAGAAATTGCCAATGCTAATGGTGGTGGTAGTGCTACTACGGTTGGATTTGTAGGTGGTGCTGACTTTGATGTAACTGAAGCCATTCAGTTAAAAGCATCCTTAAATGTACCTTTAAGCAGCAACGGTCGCTCGACAGATGTCAGAGTCGGTGCTGGTTTCCGCTTCTAGGAATACTCCTGTAAGGATTAAGTTCGGGGTTTAATTTATCTGCGCCCACTCTAATCTAGAGTGGGTTTTTTATCGTCTTTGCTTTCCAGCCACAGATCGTATAAATCGGGACGTTTCGATTGAGTGCGATCGAGTTGTTGTTGGTGTCGCCACTGAGCAATTTTCTCATGATTGCCAGACATTAATACATCTGGAACGCACAAACCGCGAAATTCTGCTGGACGGGTATAGTGAGGGTAATCTAGCAATCCATCTTCAAAACTATCTGCTTTAAGAGATTCTACTTTACCGACAGTACCGGGGAGCAATCGGGTAATACCATTAATTAGCGTCAGTGCCGGAATCTCTCCACAAGTTAGCACGAAATCGCCTAACGAAATTTCGCGATCGACAATATGCATCACCCGCTCGTCGATGCCTTCATAATGACCGCATAATAATACCAACTGGTCGTAATTATCCCGCAACTCGGCAAATAAAGCTCGATCGATCTTTTCCCCTTGGGGACTCATTAACAATACCTGTCGCCGAGGCAAAACTGGTAAAGATTCCACCGCTGCAAAAATTGGCTCCGGCTTAATTACCATCCCCACACCACCCCCATAAGATTCATCATCTACCTTCCGATGACGGTCGATCGTAAAATCGCGCGGATTGGTAATATGTACCGAGGCAATTTGTTTGGCTAAAGCTTTACTGAGTAAGCCACAGCCCAACGGGGATGTAAAAAAGTCTGGAAATAAAGTAATAACATCAAAACGCATTGGAAATTCTCGATAGGACTGGCAACGCCATCGCTTTAAAGATGCAAAAAGATCGATCTTCGTGTGCCCATTTTAAATGAGATTCAACACTAAGATCGATCTTGAGGAATATCCACAGATTGATACAGACAAATACCGTGTTCGGTTAGCTAGCTATCAGCTCAGAATTAGAGTTTAGCTTTCTTGGACATTTTGCGTTTGAGACCGATTAAAGCCAAACCAGCTAAAGCAGTACCGAGGATATCCGCTGGTTCTGGTACGTCGGCAGTAGGCGAAGTCGAAGTAGGCTCGTTAGGATTACCTGTTGGTGTTTCATCGATTACAACAGCACCACCTCTGGCACTAAAGCGGGCGAAACCAGAAGCCTGACCTTGAGTGAACAGATTGGCAGAGAGGTTAGAACCACTTGCTAAAGCATTTGCTGTGAGAGCCAGACTCTGACTGATGTTCAGTTCTGGCGAACAAGAAATAGATGCTGCGCCATCTAGGAAAGCACCATTGACACCCGAACCGCAAAGCTGAAAGTTAGTACCAGCAGTACCCGAACCATTGGAATAACCAATAAAAGCAGATGTACCACCAAAGCCGTTAATACCGCCACTAGCACTGCCAGTTTCCCATTGAATCCGATCGTAGTTAAACTCAATATCAAAGTTACCAGCACCAGTATCAGCACGATCGATCAGTACCAACTGAAAATCGTTGATTTTATCAGTACGGGCAGGGTAGTAGCCAACGTTAACATAGTTAGCACCAAAAGCATTCCGACCATTTACAGTTCCTTGTCCGTAGGTAACCTCAGAAGATGCTGCACCTCTGGTATCTACATCAGCCAGAAACGCGGCAATAATTGGTAAATTGGTAGCTCCGTTGAGAGCAGTGGGCGTAAATTGTCCGGATGGAGCTGTAAAGGTAAAGTTACCGTTGTTATTTACATATACTTGGTTGTAAACACTGCGTCCAGTTGCTGCGTCACCAAAAAAGTTAGCAGTAAAACCAAGATCGACAGCACCAGAAGATAAATCGTCGTTACGAGCTAAAGTGTTGCTATTGAATCCAGATCTGAGATTGGTAGCTTCTGCTACTCCAGTCATCGCAGCACTGAGCAAAATAGCAGATAAGGCTGCTGTAGTAATTCGAGTTACGGGGTTTTTGATAGACATCTATTTAGAAATTCCTGAATACTAAGTTCGCGTGAAGTTTTCTCGCCATCGATTCCTGAGTACTATCGACCGCTTCGTCTGAACACTCAGGTACAACAACAATTATTGCCATTTCGGTCAGGGATTGAAAACAGTAATACCACTGATTTATGGGCTAGTGCGATCTCCAGTTGCCTGCATGTTACTGGTAATATTACCGATCTGTATTTCTAAAAAGAAACAAGGGTGTTCAGCAGCTCGACTGAAAACCCTCATGTGTATATGTTTGCTAAGATCGATCTACTAGGTAGCGATCGAGATGTCCGATCTCCAGAATATTTCGATAATTGAGCTATTCAATCCAGATTTGGAGGATTTTGCGATCGTTCTATTAATGCAACATTAATGTCGTCTAACTCGACAGCGTTGCTCAAGTGTAGTGTGCAATGTCCTCGAAATTTAGGGTAGGGGCAATTCATGAATTGCCCCTACCCTAAATTTTAGGTTTACCCCTAAAATAAATCATCCCTGAATTTATGCTGCCGTCAATCTGCTAGCGGCAAGCTGTGGCAACAAAATTTCTAGTTCTAAATCGGCGGCGGCAGCGGCTAATAAATCTAGATCTTGGAGATCGGGAAGATAGGGAATGCAACCAAGAACGGGCGTGCTGGTGAGCGATTGAATTAATTCAGCGGGGGCGAAATTGGCGATTTCGGCAGCGGTAAGCGGTTGGGGGCAATTGAGGACGATTCCCCGCAGATTTACGTTATATTGCCTTGCTAGCGCGACATTAGCGACAGCGGTGCCGATCGAGCCTAATTTGACTGGTACGACTAAAACTGTTGCCAGTCGCCAATCTCTAGCTAAATCGGCGACGACTAGCTCGTCGGTTATCGGCGTACCCAAACCGCCGATTCCTTCTACTAAGACAAAATCGGACTGTTGGCGCATCCGTTCGAGGGCTTGCCAAGCGACGGCAAGGTCGATAAATACATTCGTCTGAGTAGCGGCGATGGGGGGTGCGAGTGGTGGTTCTAGATAAATTGGGTTAATATCGGCGATCGATCGATCGAACAACTGACTGTAATATTCACGATCTCCCGTACCGCACTGAATTGGCTTGAGCAGCCCCCAATTTTGCTGGGGATGGTATTTCAGACCGTAAGCGATTAATGCAGCGGTCAAGACGGTTTTACCCGCCTCTGTGTCGGTACTAGTAATTAGAAGCATCTTTAGCTGTCGATTGTGGCAATTTGGGTCGTAACGTAAGTTGCTAGTTATAACCAAGGTTAAAGATTTGGGTATTAGGTATTAGGTATTAGCGATGGGATAAAATCTAACAGCTAACACCTATCCCACTAACAACTCATAACTAGCAATTTGGGTAGTAGTTTTACTCTGTATCGACGTTGGTATTCCCAGGCGATGGGCTGGCACCAGTCTTGGCAGCAGGTACGGGGATAGCAACCGATGGTTCTGGCTGCGGCGTTTTTTCAGAGCTATTATCTTCAGTAGCAGGACTGCTAGATGGTTTGGGTGTTGACTGTGTTGACTCAGTTTGACGAGTGCTGCGACGGGTGGGAGTAGTTGTTTCGGTCGAATTGACCCGATTGCGACGGCGACGGGTGGTGGAGGTGGTTTCGGTGGTTGAATCGACCCGATTGCGACGGCGACGGGTGGGTGTGGTGGTTTCGGCGGTCGATTCGACTACTGATTGACGTTCTCGGACTTGGGGACTGGGCGATACTTGGGTACGCCGTCTGCGTCTGCGGGTTGTGGGTGACGGTGAGACGCTCGGAGTGGGGCTAACCGTGCCGGAATTACTATTATTGGTGGGTGCTATTGGTACTGGGCTGGTGGTCGGAATGGGTGCGATGCCATTACCTTCGATCGGGACGGGAGTTGCGGTAGGATCGATTGTAGCCGTAGGAGACGGGGAGGGGGATGGGCTGGCACCAGGCGATGGTGTGGCGGTAACGGCGGGGACGGGTGACGGAGTGACAGTTATTTGAGTGACGCTGAGTTTATAAGGAAAGCTCGTACCGCTGAGTCCTTTAATCGGTCGTAATTCGATCGTGTAGTCGCCAGCTTCAGAAATTTGACCGCGCCAACCCACAACTCGATCGGCTCGATCGTCGATCGGTTTACCTGATGGGGCGTTAATTGTCATCAGTACTTGAGTTGCAGCGACTGGCGTTACTCCCGGCACTGAAATAGGCGGATTGGTAGATGTAGCTGTAGTACTCGGTGATGGGGTGGGACTAGATTTGATGGGATCGATCGGACTAGCGATCGATTTAGCCGGATCGACATTCGTGCTGGTGGCGGGAACGAGCTGAATATCCAGATTTTGACCTGCTTGGGCGGCGATTCGGTAGATAACTGGTGTATCGGGGGCAATCGTGCCTTCTTTGACGATCGATCGATCGAGTTCCGGTTGGATGGTATCGCTAGTTGCGTCAGTAGAGCTGGGACTGACACTATCGGTAGGAATGGTCGGATTGTTGAAATCGATCTGTTTTGGTGGAGTACTGGCGACAGGTTCTGGGGTTTGGCGGTGGAGTAATAAACTTACGCCAAACCACGAGCCAACCCCTGCTAAGAGGGCAATTAGCGCGCCGACGGGAATAAACACTTGTGGCTTTTCCCAGATCGATTTGCCATTGAGATTGGTAATTGCCGATCGACCTTCCTCCGGATCGCCAGATGCGGTTTTAGTACCGCCGATTGCCACAGTCGGTAGGGTAGATGGGCGATTGCTAGCAGCGGGGATCGGCTGCAATGGCTGACTTTCGCTGATTTCAATCGATTGGAGATCGCGCTCTACTTCTAGCGCAGATTGATAGCGATCCTCAGGTTCTAGACTCAACATCCGACCGAGAATTGTGGCAAATTCGTCACCGATGTGCGTCCATTTGCGCCAATCCCAATTCATTTGCTCGCCTACAAATAACGCACTGGGTTCTTTACCAGTTAATAGGACGATCGCCGTCACTGCTAGCGCGTATAAGTCGCTATGAGGATACACTTTACCGCTATAGAGTTGTTCTTTGGGTGCGTATCCCAGTTGTCCGTTGATGGAACTGCCGATCGGATGCGCCTGTAATTTATCGGCAAATTCTGAGAACACGCCAAAATCGCTGAGTACTGGCAATCGATCGCGATCGGCACAAATTATTTGTGCCGGAGAAATTTGCCGATGGATCGTCCCTTTACTGTGGATGTAGCCCAGCGTGGGTAAAATCTGCAATAACAATTGCCAGACTTCGGTTTCACTAAATGCCCGATCGAGATCGCGTCGATCTTCGAGCATCTGGGCATAGGTTTTACCTGTAACGTAGTCGAGCACTACGAAAATGCGATCGCGTTCTTCAAATGTTCCCCAAAATTTGACGAGTTGGGGATGCTGAAGCTGATGCAGCGGTGCGATTTCGCGCTTGAAAAATTCTTGGGCACGGGCTAAGGCATCGCTAGATTGGGTGGTAGGAATAATTTCCTCGATCGTACAATCAGCATCGTTCCGACCGCTATCGGTTGCGAGATATCTCCGCCCCAAACTCCCATCTTCAAGCAGATTGAGGATGCGGTAACGTTGTTGCAAAAGGGTATCTGGGGCAATTGGTAGCATACGATGTACTCGCTCAAAATTATGGCGATCGAAACTATGACTTAATCTTGAAGCTATAAATTAAAAGATGTTTGGGGCGATCTGTTAGTTCCGATGGCATCGATCGCACCTTACTAATTTATCCTACTATCTTTTCTCGACTACTCGAACCCGATCGATAGTTTTCTCCGATTTACCTCAACATCTTGTCCCCCAGTCTCCTAACTTCCAACTCCCAGCTATTTTTTTTGCCGTCGTCGTTGGATAATTAGCTCGATTCCATTTTTGTCAAGATAGGGATCGAGAGATTTGAGTGCCTGTGCTGGGAAAGCCGAATTACTAATATATTCTACAGTGCGATCGTTTTTGGTAATTGTCACTTTCCAAGGAACATTACCCACTGATTGGGATTGAGAACTAAAAGTTACTTGCTGACGCGCGATTTGGAGTTGAATTGTTATCGATGGATAGTCATCACCGCGATCGATGCGCGGTTGGTAAGTCCCTGTCTGGAGGGGCGTTTTGGCTAAAGTTGCTAAAAATTTGGCACTCGTCGCTGCTGGAATATTTATTTTAGTAGTTTTCTGTTGATGAATTCCAGCGGCACCATAACCACCAACGGCAATATGAGCGTTACCTACTAACTTTTGCTTGTCTAGGCGCAATTTATAACGCCGTAAAACTGGTGTGATGTCCGAGTGGCCATTCCAGTCATTCTGGATTTCGACTTTATCGGCTTGTAAAACTGTCGCGAGATTGGGTAACGGCGAGAGTGGTTGGCTTTGTGCCACACGTTCGATCGGCGAACGATCGCAACTACTACATAAAAGTAGCAATAACAAAAGTGATAGTTTCTTGCACATAGACCACATTCAGTTATCGCCCGAATTGGGAAACAAAAAATATCTAGACTGTCGATATCTAGTCGCTGTATGGGGAGGCGTGGGAGGTGTGGTTGCGCGAAGCCGTTGGCGATAGCCTGCCGTAGGCACAACCAAACCTCCCACCCCCATTGCTCTATCTACGAGCGAGTGAATTAGATTACTGACGATCGTCTAATCTTCAGCAAAGATATAACGACGCAATTCGCTAGGATCTGGTTCGGGACTATTTTCCGCAAATTCGACAGCATCATCGATCGAATCCTGAACTTCCCGATCTAGTGCTGCTAGTTCGTCTTGAGTTACCAAACCTTCAGTCGTGAGATAATTTGCTAATTTCTTAATCGGATCGCGGGCGAACCAGAAATCTTTTTCTTCCTTAGGTCTGAGTTCGTCGGGATCTGCTAAGGAGTGCCCGCGAAAACGGTATGTAAGGGCTTCAATTAGCGTCGGGCCTTCTCCCGCACGAGCGCGAGCGACAGCCTCTTTAGCGACGCTGTAAACGGCTAATACGTCCATCCCATCAACTTGTACCCCGTGCATTCCAAAGGCAGCACCTTTAGTATAAATTTCGGGTACCGATGTCGCCCGTTCGTGAGACATCCCGATCGCCCACTTATTATTTTCGACGACATACAGCATCGGCAACTTCCATAACGCCGCCATGTTCAGGCACTCAAAAAACTGACCGTTATTAGCAGCTCCATCGCCAAAGAAACAAGCCGATACCAAATCCGAACTCGCCTCTCCCAGCGCATCGCGGCGATATTTACTAGCAAAAGCCGCTCCAGTTGCCACCGGAATGCCTTCAGCGACAAAAGCATAGCCGCCTAATAAGCCATGCTCTTTGGAAAACATGTGCATCGAGCCACCGCGCCCTTTGCTACAGCCTGTCTCTTTGCCAAATAACTCCGCCATCACTTCGCGCGCGGGTACGCCAGCACTCAGAGCGTGGACGTGATCGCGATAAGTACTAGAAACATAGTCCTGTCCGGGTCGCATTGCTTTAATGACCCCAGATGAAACTGCCTCTTGACCGTTGTACAGGTGGACAAAACCAAACATTTTGCCCCGATAATACATTTCTGCACATTTATCCTCAAAAAACCGACCGAGGATCGTGTCGCGGTATAACATCAAGCCTTCTGCTTTAGTGATTTCTCCCGACTTTGGCTCAAATGCGGGTAAAGTTCTCTCTTGAACCATTGGTTTGTTTTATCCACTCGTGTGCGATCGATATTGTCCCCTATTTCGGTAGTAGTGACTAGTCCCGTCCCCAAACTCACCGATTAAATTATTAAAGATCCCCAATCTAACACCCAGTCTCCCAGTCTCCCAGTCCTCCAACACAGCCACTACTATTTCCTAAAGTTATGATGTTGTGCTATGTTTATTCGTAAGTTTTTAAAACAGCAATATCAACTCGCGTTTGAAATAGCATAACCTTGTGTCCGAGTGTACGTTGCCAGATTAACTTCAAGTTCTCAAAGAGCAAGTCAATCATTAAATAGCTGGTAATTGTTAACTGTATCGTTTGTGGTGGATTAGGTGAACTGTGCGAATCCCGCTTGACTATTATCAGATTTTGGGCGTACCGGAGAGCGATCTATCGGGGCTAGAGCAAGCATATCAAGATCGCTTGCTGCAATTACCCCAACAAGAATATTCCGATGCGGCGATCGAGTCTCGTAAACGACTGATTAGCGTAGCTTATGAAGTATTGAGCGATCCCAGCCAACGCGATGAATATGCAGCTACTCAACAAGCATTAGTAGCCGAGCCACTGAGTGTCGCGGCTAATGACAATCGACCTGCTGGTACATTTTATCGTCGTCCGGAACTAGACATTGCGACAGAGCATTTTCTTGGCGGATTGCTCATATTGTTCGAGCTGGGCGAGTATGAAGAAATTAATAGTATCTGTATGCCCTACCTGGGCAATAATGGTCGCAGCAGCAATAGTGGTAGCCTACACCCACAACCGCCGATTTCCATATCTCCCAGTGGCAATTTAAGACCAGATCCAAATACCAAGAGCGATCCATTACCGCTCAATAAACTCAAACATACTGCTGCTGGCAGTTATATCATCCCGCTCAAGCCAGATATCGTGCTGGCAATGGTGTCATCTTTCTGGCAACTGGGCGAACGGGAATGGCGCGATGGGTGCTATGAAGAAGCCGTGATTCATTACGAAACCGCCAAGAAAATTTTAGTTCAAGAAGATTTGTTCCCCCAAATTCAAGGGGAGATCGATCGCAAGCTCGATCGGCTGCGACCTTATCGGATCTCATCTTCAATCTCATTATCGCTCGATCGGCACGACCTCCGCCGCCAAGGAATTCAGTTTTTAGAAGAATTATTGGAAAGTGCCTGCACGAATGAGGTTAAATGTCAAGAACGTTTTGCTCTCAATAGTGAAAGTACGATCGCCTTCGTTCACGAAAATCTCCCCTATCTCACGGCAGCCGAACAACGCAATCTATTCAGTCAGCTAGCTAGAGACTCCCATCAATTGGGGTCGAAGGCGTTAAATGTCATGCAATTAGCATGTACGTATCTCCACGTTCATGCCTTAATCGCTCAAGGATTTGCCTATCGCAATCCCCAGTCGATTTACACCGCCCAACAAATCATCCAGTATCGGCTCAGTCAGCGCATCGATGTCACACTCGAACAAGCGATCTGCGCGCTATTGCTAGGACAAATAGAAGAAGCCAATCAAATTCTGGCAACAGCCGCTGAATCAGCCCCACTAATTGTGATTCGCCAGCAGTCCCAGGGGGAACCCGACTTGCTCAGAGGGCTATTTTGGTACGTCGAATCGTGGCTCAAAGACGAAGCCTTTCCCTGTTTTCGGGATTTGGCAACCAGCGATTCTTCCCTCGATGCTTATTTTAACGATCGAGACGTTCAAGACTTTGCCGATCGAGTACCTGTCAACGACAGTCGCATGAACGGGTGGGCGACATCAACACCCAAGCTGATCGACGTACCTCCGTCGGGCGATCTGTCCGGTAGCGAACGGATCGCGGAGCTAGATACCGCAGATGCGATCGCCGAGCGATCGCTCATCGCTAAATCGGTGCGTCGAGATCGCACCCCAAATGCATCTTTACAGCCAACATTAGAGCAATGGGGAGGGACCAATAACATCACTCCCGCAGTGCGGGTAGAACAAACACCCCCACCAGAGCCACCACCAACCATTCCGGCTACCGCAGAGCAAGACAATACAAATGTAATTCATTTAGAGAGCGAACGCATCCGGCGGCGATCGATGCCTACCGCTAGAACGATCGACGGTCAATTCGAGCAAGCCGAAATTGAAGATCGTCGGCAGATGCCGCTCCCGATCGATGGGAGCAGTCAACTAGTCCCCGCCGTGAAAGCCGGACAATTAACCGCGAAACCCAGAGTCAGATCCCGCCGTACCCGTCGTTCGCCAAATATTCCCCGGATTTTACTAGTTGGCACGGGTGGTGCTACCTGCGTATGGGGCGCAGTGTGGTTGGCAACTACCGCAGTCGGCATCTTAACAAAATCCCCGACGCATACAGGATCGATTACCTCCGATCCGACTCCCCGCGTCCCCAAAAATCCTAATTTTACGAAACCGACTACCGCACCAGCCGCATCAGCTCCCACCGCCACCGCTAGCAAAACGCTGACTCCCGACATCGCCCAAGCCACGATCTCCAAATGGTTGAGTGCCAAAGCAGCATCTTTAAATCAAGAGCGTCAAGTCGATCGACTTAAAGAAATTTTAGCCGAACCAGCCTTATCTAAAGCAATCGATCGCGCGGACACAGCCAAGGCTGAAGGCATCTATTGGCAATACAAACATCAAAATCTGGGAATTATCGCGATCGATCGCCCTAATTCTACCGCCGATACAGCCACAGTCACCGCTAGAGTTCTTGAAGATGCTCAATTCTATCAAGGAGATCGCCTCAATCCCGGTCGATCGTATTCTAAACAACTAGTGGTTAAATACAACCTCATCCATCAAGAAAATGGCTGGTATATTAAATACATGGGCGTAGTTAAATAATCCAAGTTGCGAGTAGGGGCAATTCATGAATTGCCCC
>NZ_JANPLS010000168.1:0-5353 GCF_031422475.1 Chamaesiphon sp. VAR_48_metabat_403 | reverse complement strand
ATCGGCAGATGGGGGAATGCTGTAGTTAGCTGTCGTTGCCATTGTTTGGCGGTAGTTTGGTCGCCCATCACAATCCGACTGACGTTATACTGCACAGATAGATCGCCAATTCGATCGATTACCTCGGCTGTCAGTAACACTTGATGATAAAGCAAGGCTCGATTGCCACCTATCGCCGCAACACCGCATTTATCCTTCCCCGGATCGAAGCCCAAAATTGCCTCAGTACGATCTGTCATGATGTTGTTAAGTAAGAAATAGATAGATATCGATCGATGAGCATCGCCTGAAACTTACCTCATACATAGATCTAATCCTAGCTACCACCAACCATATTCTATCTTCCCACACCCCCCACACTCCCCGTCCCCCCATGCTCGATCGCATCCACTCCATCGCCACCGAACTCGCACCCAGACTGATTGAAATTCGCCGTCACTTACACGCACATCCAGAATTGAGCGGAAAAGAATATCAGACAGCGGCGTATATTGCCGGGGTATTATCGGCGGCGGGGTTGCAGACACAGGAATCGATCGGTAAAACTGGCGTAGTCGGCGAACTAGCTGGTGCGGGTACAGACGATCGACTGTTGGCAATTCGGACAGATATGGATGCACTACCGATCGTCGAGCGGACGGGATTGCCATTTAGCTCCAAAAATCAGGGTATCATGCACGCTTGTGGTCATGATGTCCATACTACCGTGGGTTTGGGGACTGCGATGATTTTAGCTCAACTGGGCATCCAGTTACCAGGGAGTACCCGATTTATCTTTCAACCTGCCGAAGAAATCGCGCAGGGTGCCACCTGGATGGTCGCTGACGGGGTGATGAAAGAGGTTGATAGTATTTTTTCCCTGCATGTATTTCCATCGATTCCCGCAGGCTCGATCGGGATTAGGTATGGAGCCTTAACCGCCGCCGCCGATGACTTGGAAATTACGATTATGGGCGAGTCCGGGCACGGTGCCAGACCCCATGAAGCGATCGATGCGATCTGGATCGCGTCGCAGGTAATTACCGGGCTTCAGCAAGCAATTAGCCGCACTCAGAACCCATTACGCCCGATCGTCCTGACGATCGGCACCATTAGCGGCGGACGTGCGCCGAATATTATTGCCGATCGGGTAGAATTGTCCGGTACGGTGCGATCTCTCCATCCTGAGACGCACGCGACGCTCCCAGATTGGATCGAGCAAATCGTCACCGATATTTGTCGGACTTACGGCGCAAAATGTCAGGTAAATTATCGGCGCGGCGTACCCTCCGTTCAAAACGATATCGCGCTGACTCAGATTTTAGAATCATCGGCTAGAGCCGCCTGGGGTAGCGATCGAGTCCAAATCTTACCCGAACCCTCACTCGGTGCGGAAGACTTCTCCGTGTACCTGCAACATGCCCCTGGGACGATGTTCCGGTTGGGTGTCGGGACGGCTGATGCCAAGAATCATCCCCTCCACCATCCGCAATTTATGGTGGATGAATCGGCAATTATTACGGGGGTGGTGACGATGGCTTATACCGCTTATCAGTATTGGTATCAAGGGGATAGGGAATAGGGTGTATTCTGGATAAAAACAGCCTCTTAGCGCGAAGTGTTTCATTCAGCTAAGATCGTAAAGATTGCCAGTCAGAAATTAATCATGAATGAAAATTCACTCGATCGATCTCCCACCGAAAATCTACTCGATCTTCACTTAGATAAAGATACCTGGATCTATACTTACGGTTCGGCGCAATTACAACAAGTCAGAAGTTTTGGTTATGAATGCGACAAGCGATATCTTCAAGAACGGCTCAAAGCTGAATATCCCGGCTTTAAAATTAATACTGGTTCTATTGCAAACAAGCTAGATTTCCCACCGATGTATGCCATTCGAGAATCATTAAGATGGACTGATGCTTATATTGCCAAACAATACACTCACGGCGAAGTAGTCGCGATCGATAATTATTTAGGTATCTATCAAATTGTCAAAAAAACTGCCAAGCCATGGTATTTACTCTATAAAAATATCAATTCCAACCATCCATTTGTTTATTGCATTCTTGGAGGTATCTGGATGGGTGTTATCTTTTGGGCGGCAATTTGGCTCTAAACTAAACAGCAAAAATATTATAAATTCTGGCTGTGTCGTTCGTAATTATATATGGCAGTATCGATCGTGCGATCGGGTTCCTTACCATTTAGCACAATTTGTTGTAAATTTTTAACAACCGCAGCCGTAAAAAAGTGTTCGCCAGTTTCTTCGTCGATCCGTGCGGGTACGTTCTCAATTAAGTAGAATTTACCATCTACCTGTAATGGATAGGTGACAAATCCATTCACTAAAGTTTCTTCAGCGTCACTCATTCTCGGTATTTTCCTCTACGATATCGCGATCTTTTTCTAGCTCGATGTCTATTTCAGATAGGGCAATAACCCTAATCTGCGATCGAGTATAATTGCCACATTTAATCCGAATTTGACGATCTGCCTGGGTCGATCCTTCGATTGCATAGCCAGAACGATCTTTACCATTGAAGTATTCCTTAACTATCCAGCCATTGGCAATAACTTCTTTAATTTCTTTGAGTTGAATGCGATCGACTATTGAGTGCGTTACAGCTAGATTAGACAATTCAAATTTATTATTAGCGATCTTTTGTCGAATTTTATCAATCGCATCATCGAACAAGCCCAGTTGTGGAGCGATTAACTCCAGATAAGCACGAGCTGTGGTATTAAGCGGATCGAAAAATAAAGATCTCAGGACATTTTTTAATAGCTCGTTTGGATTGTTTTCTAGATCCAGATCGAATTTTTGCTCGACGATGCGAGCAGCTTGGAGCGCGCGCACCTGACACAGTAAAATCTGACCGATGGGAGCCGTTTTCACTGGCAACAGGATATAGAGAACTAGCAGCATTCCAGGTTTTCTAGTACCCATTAAACTTATTCATATCAATGCTAGCAATTTTAAATGTTTCACAGAATTGTCTGACTCGATCCCACACTCGATCGAGTAAAATTGGATCGTTGCTATCGAACCACTCAATTTCGGGAACTGATGCAAACCAAGTGCGTTGGCGTTTGGCAAATTGACGAGTATGTACGATCGTTAGATCGATCGCTTCTACTAAACTAATTTTACCCTGAATATACTGCCGCATTTCGGCATACCCCAACGTATCTAACAACGGTAAATCCCAGCCATATTTAGTCCCCAAATATTTCACCTCAGCCTCCCAACCCAAATCGAGCATCTGTTGGGTGCGGTGTTGAATGCGGTGCGTCAAAACATCCAAACTCTCACAATCCAAACCAATTTGGAGAATCGGATAACTCGGCGGATATTCTCCCTGCTGGCTAGAAATCGTTTTTCCCGTCGCATAATAAACCTCCAACGCGCGAATCGTCCGAATCGCATCATTGGCATGAATTTTTAGCGTTGCTTCACGATCGAGATGCTGCAAAATCTGGTAACATTGCCCCTGTCCCAGCGCGATTAATTGCGATCGTAAATCCATCTGTGGCGGTACGCGCGGAATTTTCATCCCCCTAACTACAGACTTAATATATAGTCCCGTACCTCCCACCAGCAGCGGTGTCATTCCCCGCGCCTGAAATTGTGCGATTAGTGCCTGCGCCTGTGTTTGATATTGGGCAGCCGTTACGGTATAATTAGGATCGTATGTACTAACTAGGTGGTGCGGTACCAAAGCCAGCTCCGCACTAGACACCTTCGCCGTCGCGATATCGAATTCTCGATAGATTTGGCGCGAGTCTGCACTAATTATCTCAGCATTGAGCCGTTGGGCGATCGCGATCGCGAGTCCTGATTTTCCCGTGGCTGTCGCGCCACAAATAACTATCAGCAGGGCAGAGCGGGGAGGGGGGAGCGGGGAGCGGGGAGCCATAGATCGATTTTTGGTGTTTTTCGGCTTAGGATAGGCATCTTAAAATATTCTCAGAGGCATCTATCGCTTTCTTGAACAATTAATGTTATAACTTTGGAGCGATTAAATATTTTGTTTGCTTAGAGGCAGCTTAGTGTCGATTATAGAGGGGATTGATATGGCTGATGAGTATGATGTCAGCAATATTCGAGTACTAGAAGGAATAGAAGGCGTTCGCTTTCGTCCAGGGATGTATATTGGTTCGACAGGATCGAGAGGACTCCATCATTTAGTATATGAGGTTGTAGACAACTCGATCGAGGAAGCATTGGCTGGTTATTGCAAGAATATCGATATCTCGATTAACGCCAATGGTTCAATTACGATCGCCGATGATGGACGTGGGATTGAGAGTGCCAGAGATAGCCAAACGGGTACATTCTCGATCGAAACAATTTTCACGACTCTTCATCTCGGCAAATCTAGAGATTGTGATTATAGAATTGGTGGCAGTTTGCATGGAGTCGGGATTGCGGTAGTTAGTGCCCTATCATCTCAACTCGAAGTTAATGTTTGGCGCGATGGCAAAATCTACACCCAATTCTTCGAGAAAGGGTTTGCGGTATCGGAATTGGCAGTTTTACCCCATCGAACAGATCGTACAGGGACGACAATAGCATTTTTACCAGATCCAGAGATGTTCCAACAAACGATCGAGTTTGATTTCGATATCCTAGCGCATCGATTTAGAGAGTTAGCAGGTGTCAATGCAGGGATTAGGATGAGTCTTGCAGATTATCGGATCCAATCATTAGAAATAAACGAACCCAAGCTAGAAAGCTACTATTATGAAGGCGGATTGCGGGATTATCTCGCCTACCTCAATCGTGAAAAGCAGCCGATACATGAGGATGTTATTTATGCAAAGACTGAAAAAGATCGGATTCGAGTAGAAGTCGCGCTTCAGTGGTGCGATGCCGATGTCGATAACGTTATTGGATTTGCCAATACAGTTCAGACGATGGAAGGGGGGCAGCATTGTGATGGGCTAAAAATGGCTGTAACTCGAACTGTCAATAAAATTGCTCGTCAGCAAAATAGATTGAGATCGGATGATGCCAATCTCGGTGGCGAATCTATCCGTGAGGGCTTAACTGCCATAGTTGCGGTGCTGTTGCCAAATCCTGAGTGGGCGGGGCCGATAAAAGCTAAATTAGCTAATAGTGAAGCGCGAGGAATTGTAGATTCGATCGTGTCTGAGATGCTGAGTGAGTATTTTACCGCTCGTCCCAATGTTGCGGATGCTGTTGTCGAGAGAGCGATTAAAGCTGCTGATGCCGATCGAATCAGGAGGAGGGAGAAGGATTTATTACGTCGTAAATCTCAGTAAAACAACATTAACCCTTCTTAGTCGTGAGTACAGATATATGGGTTTGTTGGATGTGTTGCGGAGATCTACCCACCCCGCCCTA
>NZ_JANPLS010000167.1:0-15987 GCF_031422475.1 Chamaesiphon sp. VAR_48_metabat_403 | reverse complement strand
GTTGTTGGTGTTGGCGGGTTGCCTTTGGTGTTGGGGAGATGGGTGTGGGGTGTGGGGGTGTGGGGGTGTGGGCGGTTGGGGGGGCCGATCGATCTTGATTTTCTACTACTAGGGCGGGTTTGGGATCGATCCAGTAGCGGTGGCGATCGAAGGGGTAGGTGGGTAGGGGTGTGCGGTGGCGGTATTCATCGCGGTAGAAGGTGTTCCAGTCGATTTCTACTCCGGCGCGCCATAATTGCCCGATCGCGTGGATGATGCTCGTCCATTCGGCATTGTCGTCGGCACTACTACCGAGGGAGGGGATGGCTACTTGGCAGTGGCGATCTGTTATCTGCTGTCGCGCGAGGGTGGCGGCGGTAGTACGCGGGCCGACTTCTAGTAAGACGCGTTCTGGGACTTGCCACAGGGTTTGGATGCCTTCGGCAAATCGCACGGTGGCGCGCAGATGATTAGTCCAATATAAGTAGTCGGTGGCTTGCACGTCGGTAATCCAGGTACCAGTGACGGTAGATACAAATGGGATTTGGGGTGGCGATAGCTCGATCGTTTGGGCTAGTTCGGCGAAGGCTGGCAAGATTGGTTCCATCATTGGGGAATGGAACGCATGGGAGGTATGGAGCGGTTTGCAGCCGATTTCTTTGGCTTCGAGCTGGTGTTGGAGTGCGGCGATGAGTTCGGTGGAGCCGGATACTACACAGAGGGAGGGGCCATTAATTGCGGCGATAGAAAGTTCTGCACTTAGGTAGTCGGCAACTTCAGCCGCTGGTAATAATACCGAGAGCATCGATCCGGCTGGTAAGTCGCCCATCATTCGTCCGCGAGTGGCGATTAATTTCAAGCCATCGGCAAGGGAAAATACGCCCGCCAGACAAGCGGCGACAAATTCGCCGATACTATGTCCGATCGCGGCTGCGGGTTTAATGCCCCAACTTTGCCATAATTGAGCGAGGGCATATTCGACGGTGAAAATTGCGGGTTGGGTAAATTGGGTTTGGCGTAGCTCGGTCGTCGCTGCTTCCCGATCGGTATCGCTAGGATATAAAATAGTTCGCAGATCGCGCCCTAATAATGGCATCAAGATTTCCGCACAGCGATCGACAGCATCTCTAAATACTGGCTCTGTCTGGTAGAGATTTTCGCCCATATTCTCTTACTGCGTACCCTGTCCGGGGTTCTTGTACTCTACATCGGGGTGCGGGTGTTCGGTATGGCGGGTGGCGGTGCTTCTAACATCCTGTGTCTCTAAAATTGCGACGGCTTCAGCCGCATCGCGACAAACGATCGTCCGGCGATGATTGAAGCTAGTGCGTCCTTGTTGTAAGGTAAAGGCGATATCTGCTAAGTTTTCGGTGGTTTGGGCGAGGTAGGCTTGCAGATTGGCTGTTGCTTTATCTAAAGCTGCGGCGGTTTTGGCCGAAAGTACCAGCAATTGACACGGACGCGATTTGCTCGAAGCTGGGACTGTGGGGGCTTGTTCGAGGATGATATGGGCGTTGGTACCGCCCACACCAAAGGAACTCACGCCCGCTCTGAGTGGTGTTGCGCCTGCTTGCCAGGGTGTTAATTGCGTATTGACGAAAAAGGGACTACTGGCAAAATCGATCGCGGGGTTGGGCGACTCGAAATTAATGCTGGGTGGAAGCTGCTGGCGATCGAGTGCCAGGGCGGTTTTAATGACTCCCGCGACTCCAGCGGCGGCGACGACGTGACCGATATTACCTTTGAGCGATCCGATCGCGCAAAATTGCTCGGCATCTACTGGCTGTTGGAAGGCGAGGGTGAGGGCTTCGATTTCGATCGGATCGCCCATTGCGGTCGCCGTACCGTGAGTTTCGACATAAGAGATCGTTTTGGGGTCGCAGCCACAATCGGCATGTGCCATCGCGATCGCTGCGGCCTGTCCGTTGACGCTCGGTGCGGTGAAGCTAACCTTATCGGCCCCGTCGTTATTTAGCCCTACGCCTTTAATGACGGCATAAATCCGATCGCCATCGGCGAGGGCATCCTCGACGCGTTTTAATACTACAATTCCTGCGCCGCTATTAAATAACGTGCCGCCAGCATGGGCATCAAACGGGCGACAGCGACCGTCTGGGGAGAGCATTCCCCCCTCCTGATACAGATAGCCGCGATTTTGGGGCGTAGTAATCGAAATTCCGCCAGCCAGAGCCATGTCGCAATGACGATCGCTCAAGCTCCGTACCGCTTGAATGATGGCGACTAATGAAGTCGAGCAAGCGGTATTAATGCTCAAACTCGGCCCGGTTAATCCCAGTTTATAAGAGGTGCGGGTGGTTAAAAAATCTTTTTCATTAGCTAGCATCGTCTGAAACTCGCCCAACCGATCGACTATTTCCGATCGGGTGCAGATATGTTTCTCGAAGTAGGTATTCTGCCCTGAGCCTGCATACAACCCGATTTGACCTGGGTAGCGATCGGGGGTATAACCGACAGTTTCGAGGGCTTGATGCGCCAATTCGAGGAAGATCCGCGCTTGTGGATCCATGACTTCGGCTTCTCTGGGGCTGATGCCAAAGAAGGCGGCATCGAACATGTCTGCATCGGCTAAAATCCCCCTGGCGCGGACGTAATGAGGATCGGCTCGCAGTTCGGGATCGATACTCGGATCGATTTGGGCATCGGTAAACCAGCTATTAGTATCGATGCCCTCGCAGAGGTTGTCCCAAAATTCGGCAACATCATTAGCACCTGGAAACCGCCCCACCATGCCGATAATTGCGACATCCGTGCTGGTAGAATGAGCTGCATCCGCTCGATCGCGGACAGATTTCGGTAAGTTCTGAGTGTCGGCGCGATCCAGAAATCTTGCCAACGTCCGAATCGTCGGATATTGATAGAGTTTCACCGCCCGAAAATCGGTATTTAATTGTTTCTGTACCCGCGTTACCATTTGCAATCCCAACAGGGACGTACCGCCGAGATCGAAGAAGTTTGCTTCGATACCGACTCGCTCTAAACTCAAGACATCGCCCCAGATTTCAGCAATAGTCCGCTCGGTAGCAGTACTCGGCGCGACAAAATTGGGATCGATCGCCATCTGAAGATCGGGCAATGCGCGCCGATCGGCTTTACCATTAGCAGTGAGCGGCATTTTAGCCAATACGACGATCGCATTGGGTACCATATACTCTGGTAAAGTAGCTCGTAAGGCGGCTTTGAGTTCGTGCGGTTGTGGTGACTGATTGGCTGCTGCGGTTATATATGCCACCAAGCGAGCATCGCGCACGATAACGATCGCTTCCCGTACTGTCTCATGCTGGCTCAATTTGGTTTCAATTTCGCCTAGTTCGATCCGATAGCCGCGAATCTTCACTTGGTCGTCGCTTCTACCCATAAACTCGATATTGCCATCCGCTAGATACCTTACCAAATCTCCGGTTTTATACAACTGTGCATTTGGATCTTCACTAAATGGATGCGCGACAAACCGCTCGGCGGTAAGTTCGGGACGATCGATATAACCCCGCGCCAAGCCGTCGCCACCGATATACAATTCGCCGGGGATGCCGATCGGGACGGGTTGCAAAGCGGCATCGAGGATGTAAACTTGAGTATTGGCGATCGGTCTGCCGATCGAAATTGAAGTCGCCTGCGGATCGATCGGATTTGGAATGCGATAACAGCAGGTAAAAGTAGTACTTTCTGTCGGCCCGTAACCATTAATAAGCTGGGTATCGACTAACTGCGATTGTGCTTGACGAATGTGTGTCGGCGAGAGTGCTTCGCCCCCAGTCAATATTTCGCTTACGCCTTTGAGCGTTTCGGGAGCTTCCGCGACGATCGTATTAAATAACGCCGCTGTCAACCAGAGTGTGGTAATTTTATAATTAGAAATTATCGTCCCCAGACTACGGACATCAGGAATCCCATTCCCAGGGAATAAGATACACCGTCCGCCGTGGAGTAATGCACCCCAAATTTCTAAAGTAGCCGCATCGAAGGAAGTGGGAGCTAATTGTAATAACGTTCGATCGCGATCGAGTGGTGTAAACTGCGAACCTAATACCAACCGCAATACCGCACGGTGAGGAATTGCCACCCCTTTAGGTCTGCCCGTCGAGCCAGAAGTAAAATTAATATAAGCCAAATTCTCAGCATTCGTCGAGTCAACTAAGCTGACAATCGTTGGCGTTCGCAAAGCGTTTGCCTTCGCAAAAGCCTCTCTGAAAGAGAATCGCGGCTGTGGCATCTCTACATCCAGACAGACTACCCTACTACCAGCATGAGACGGCAATCGATCGACTAAATGCGATTGAGTCAATAATACTGGCGATGGAATATCTGCCAACATCAACGCTAGTCGCTCTGATGGATAAGCCGGATCGAGCGGTACGTAAACCCCACCAGCTTTGAGAATACCCAAAATTGCCACGATCGACTCGATCGATCTTTCCAAACACATCGCCACGGGTGTCTCAGTTTCTACACCCATTTCCTGCAAAGCAATTGCGAGATTATTGCTACGATCGTTTAATTGACGATAAGTCAGACTCAGATCTGGCGTACCATCTAAAGCTGGTAAAATAACCGCGATCTCATCGGGAGTGCGCGCTACCTGCTCCGTAAATACCTGGTGAATCGTTTTGTCGTGAGGATAATCAACCTGAGTATCGTTCCACTCAACTAGCAGTTGGTGGCGCTCTGCCGCAGTCAGCATCGGTACTTCCGCTAAAGTTTGGTGCAAATTGGCAACCATCCCCTCAATTAGCGTTTGTAAGTGCCCCAACAGGCGATCGATCGCCGCTAGTTCAAATCTTTGGCTGTCGTAGGCTAGCTTCAACTCCAACCGTTCGCCAGTTACAACTTTCAGCACCAGCGGATAGTTAATTGGCTCTAAATTTTCGTCGTTCGATCGTGTAAATAATAATACACTCGTCAATAAATCGCTCGCTCGTACCTGCATCCCCTCGCAGATCTGCGCCAGCGTCGGCAGATCCCCATCTATTGGCTGCGACTCTAATTCCTGCAACCACGGCAATAATGTGCGATCGTCCTCAATCCTAACTCTAATCGGTAAAATCTCCTCAGATCTACCGAGCGACGAATAGATGTTAGTACCAAATAATACATCTTCCGTACAGCTATAACGAGCGAGTAATAATGCCCACGCACCCAGGACGATCGTGTCGATTTTTACATTGGCTTCACTATCGATAAAAGTTGACAATCGATCGATCGATCCCGACAATTCCAATTGTCGTTCGGCATCACACAACGGCTGTTTTAAACTATCTTTAATGGCGATCGGTAGTTGAGTTGGTACCGCACCACGTAATCGGTCTAGCCAAATTTCCATAGATTACATCCAAGTATTTGTAAAGATATTTTTAAATTAAATTACAATAATTCCACCGATCGCAGTTGAGGATAATAATGACAAAACAGTGCTTTTTCTGCTTAAAATTTGGATTATTTTTGAATTTAAATTCAACTAAAAATTGTTAAATTATTCGAGCAAAACTATGGGCTATCGATAATATTAAATCCTACTTTTTAGGACGCAAAAAAATATTTAGGCAAGCTCAAAATTAATCTATCGTCCCAAGTCGAAATAAGTTTCAATTATTACGGATTCTGATGCTTCTACAGTAACAGGTTGCCTCTTAAAATGACAATGGGTAAGAATACGTAGATTTTCTATACAGTTTACAAATAAGGCTGGTAGCAGTTTTCGTGCAAATATTAACTCATTAATGCCATCGACTCGTTCGGTTTTAAAAAAACAAATCGGCAAAACGATCGGTGACATTCTTTTCAATCTTCAGCGATGATAGATGCAGATGTTTTGTCAATCGATCTTCGCTCGAAGATCGCTAATACTTTGTGACGCAGATCGCTGAAAAATTCTTAGCTATCTGGTGCGATAGTTTGCGGACTTCGACTTTACTCGGCACAAGTAGCCTTTGAGGCAAGATAATCGCAATATTAAAAGTCAGATCGGCAAGAATTACCCCGCACGACGAATTGGAGGTAGCCTTTATGACCTCACCTCTAAAACGACAATTCGCCGATCTCTGGCTGTCCCTCTACCCCGATAAGCTGTCAAACATCTAGATCGCACATTCAATTTGGGGCTGGATTTTGAAGTTTTAGGATTTAGGGTTTGATGCTGATGCCGAAAAATAAGAATCGACTCGATCGCTATTTACTGTAGATAGACAGCAAAAATCGGCTCTTAGGACATGATTTGTTTCCTAAAAGCCTTACCAGCAATATGTTTTCAACCCAATGGAGACAAGGAGGCTCGAACTCCTGACCCTTACAATGCCATTGTAGAATCGTTAGGGTTAGATAGCTTACGGGCTAAGGCTTCTAGCTTTAGGTGAAAATCTGGGGGGTCTATTGGGGGGTCTAAACCCCATTTTCATCCCTTTTTACTACTGTTTCACCACTGTCTGTACTATGGGATTATTCATTGTTTTGTCCCATTCCTGTCAGTCGCCGCAAGATGAGATCGAGTTTCCCGTTCAACTCAGTACCGAGATTGTCGATCTTGGTATCCTGAGCATCAAACCGCTGATTCATTTCTACCTTCAATTCGTCGATTTCTTCATAGACCCGATCGAAAGCATCATTAAGTTCTCTCCCGGTGACTTGAGTATCTTCAAGTCTGCTAATTCTGCGATCGAACGATCTGAGTGTTCGATCTAGTCCCCTGTCGTCTGGTTCTCTGGCTGATGTCATGTTAACCTCATATTAGTTATCTGTTTGATTCGATCGCGCTGCTTGTAACAGTCCTTCGATCGAAATAGCCCTCGCCTTCATTGGTGGGGGCTATTTCGATTATAGGGGATAGTGACTCAAGCCAAATGAACTAGCAATCGGTATGCATCATTCCGATCGTGTCCCAGGGTGTGTTCATTTTGATGTGAACTTCAGCTACTTTTTCCAAGAATCTTCTACGCTCTTCTGAGACTGGTGGTTTTGCACTAGGGTGTGAAGATGCCATTCTGCCACCAATGTCCCCATCCCCCGAAATTAATCCCTTTAGAACAGCTATCTCCACATCTTCAAGGGTGAATACTTCCCCCTTGAAAAGCTTTACAAGCTCGTTGTATGACTTCATGCTAATTAGACCTCTGTTCGATAGAACTTCTGTTTTTTCCCATCCCATCCATAGGATTGTCCCAGCGATGCGGCAAAGGCGATTAAGTCTTCCGCACCCTCTTTTCGGGGATTGGTTGTCTTAACTCCATCTGGAATCTCGTAACTCAACTGTTTGGCAAGTTGAGCGAAGGATATATATTCTCCTTCTTTCAGTAGCGTGGTCTTGGCGGGGGTGGTTTCGATGGTAGCGATCGACTCAGTAGTTACAGAGCGATCGCTAATGGCTCTTTTGATCTCATCCCTCACCGCCGCAAGCTGGGAACGGGCATAGGTTTCTAACTCACTGACTGATTCCTTAATCGGCTCTAGAGCTGTCTCTATAGATACTCTAGCTAGCTCCTCGATAGCACTGGAATCTATAGAGGGTATGTTCAGATTTAATATAGAGGATTTAATCATGCTCTCTACATCTTCTCTAGTTAATCCTGTAGAGAACACCTCTACATATCCTCTAGCCTTTTCTATAGATGGGGAATCTCCCATCACATCCAGTTCACCGGATAACACTCGATCGAGCAGCCGATTAACTACCCATCCCATCGAGACTTCCTTACTCAGTGCATAGTCTCTAAACTGTTGGAGCTTATCCCCTTCAACCAATACCGTCAGCATGGGTTTAGTATTTTTCCCCATCTTGAAGCCTCTTATATAGTACCTCTATATATTAATCTGTATCTAGAGATTTGACTAGAGAGTCTATATATTATTAGCTTATCAGTCACGAACTAGCCTATAGAGGATTGCTATATAAGAAGCATTGGCATATAGATTCTATAGAGATTGATATATAGGTATGAGAAAGCGACCGACTCACCCGCAAAAGTTAATCGATCGCCTCTCAATCCAAAACCAAACTAGATAAAGGACTACTCAGATGTTAACTCAGAATCATCCATCGATCGCCCCCGCTATCCGTACCGAAACCACCCACATGGGCACCCAAGTATTTCTAGGTTCTCAACTACTTGGCACGATCGAGACTTATCCAGTCTGGGGTCTAGATGCTGGTTACGACTCTGCTATCGCCCAAGGTTTGACCGCAAAGGATGAATGCTACGTCGCTAACAACTTCCCCTACCGCTACCTCCAATCGGCTATCGGTGCCATCACAGGGGCATACCTGACCCAAGCAGCTACCGATACGCTCACAGACTACATCTAGTCCCCTCAATCCCCCGATTTAATATCGGGGGTTCACCTTCACCCTTCACCCAATATTTAATCAAAATGAACGCTACAGAACTCGCCAAATTGACAATCAAAGAACTCAAAGCGATCGCGCAAGCCAAAGGTATCGAAGTTATTGGGGATAAGCGTTCCAAAGCGACTTGGGTATTAGCAATCGAGACATTCCTGACCGAGCAGCCGACAATCGAAACCATCGAGACATTCCTGACCGAGCAGCCGACAATCGAAACCATCGAATCACCGTTTGAATTGGCGAACGAATCCGACTCGATCGATTCTCTACACCCCACCCTAGAACCTAACTCCCAAGTCTCAGAACAGACAGCACCCATACCCACGCGGGGGGCTTCTGCGAGAACGCTCCAAAAAGAGCGTTCTCGTAATAGCACCCATACCCACGCGGGGGCTTCTACCGTTGCTCTCGTAGCTGTTTTAGCCTTCAGTGTGGCATTTCTAGTCATCAAGACGGGTTTGACATCGATCTTGTGGGTTATCGCCGCTCTATCACCCCTAGCGTTGGGGCTGTGGCGATATCTAGTCCCCGACCCAAAGCACCAGGACTGGATCGACTATTTCCCGCTACCAATCGGATAATAGAAATGTTCCGCACCCATTCCTGTACTCATGCCTAAGATTACAAATGCCGATCGCTTCCCAGATGCGATCTTCCTACCAGTTGCTCAGTGGAAGGTTATTGGGACATTAAACGGGGTCGCTTTATTCAAAATCGGCACTGATGGCGATGAGATCTTGGTATCCCAAATCGGGGTAGCGATGGGCGGTAGTATCGATCGAATTGAGGAGTGTAAGGCGTTGGAATTATTCTCATTGGCTACCCATTGCCCGTACAGCCTAGAGATCTACCCCTAACGAGAACCTATAGAGAAAGAAATCTGGAGTTTCAAGGGCAGGTTCTCGATCGTCAACACCCCTCCATCAAGCCCTAATTAATTAGTTTTGTCCTGATACTTATCACGACAGGTTGTATATATAGTCAGTAGTCACACCCCGAAACTGCCATGTATACCGTCGTCTCACTCAAAGCCGAACATAAAACCCTTGCCGCCGCAAAAGCATTCCACAAGCTTAAAGCAAGTAGCTGGGCTGCACTAGTCGAAAAACTCAGTCCACCTGTTACCGAACCCACAATCAAAGAATTACAGGCGCAAATTACCAAATTAAAACAACAGTTAGCTGACTACAATACGGGTTATCAGTCTGACTACTTTAAATCTGCCGAAGCGGAGTTAATTTATTCGATCGTCAAACTGGATGGCGAAGAAAGAACAAGGGCATTGCACATCACTGGCAGTCACTATCGAGACGCAAAGAAAGCCAAGAGCTGGCGTAACGAGATCGCCGCTAGAATCCATCCCGACAAATGTACTCATCGTGATGCACAGACAGCGATTTCCGAAGTCACTGAAATGTACAAATTGATGGTCGCTTAGTCATGACAAATCCTGCGCCATCTTGTGATATCGTCATCACCAAATTTCTAGCTACCGAGCTTAAAGTTGATTTTTCAGAGCCACCTATTGAATTCAATCGCTCAACCGCTGTATCCATTTATAATGCTTGGATGCAAACCGCGATGGTCGATAATTACGGCATGGTCTGGATATTGCCAAGTCGTTTAGGCGAAATTCTACGCACATCAAAAAGCGGTGCCTATGCAATCGTCCAAAACACTAGGCGAGAGCATCGTAGATCGAGCGCGGAGGGAACCTACTTGAGATACAGCGAAGTCAGTAGAATCCTGAGCGACATTATCCAGTCAGCCGGAACGCTCAAGCGAGAGCGATATGCTGGCTATTCAGAATCGATCGGCAGAGCGATCAGAGATTCAGATAAAGCCGTCCTACAACGTGCTTTATCCTACGCTGCAACAAAGGAGACTAAGCGACAACTAAAGTCAAAGCGGTTAAGAACGCTTTCCCCTCGAATTGATGAACTAACAAACGAGCCGCTGGCTAAGACGTGCGAGTTTTCTCATATCCGAAGCTGTGCGGTCTATCCAAGCCTGTCCACAAACGTGTGGAATGGGTTAATTGTTAACAAGACAACTCACAACCTGATTACCGATCGTCAAATTTATGATGAGAATCGACTACTTCAGCTCTGTTACGAACAAAACTGGAATACAAAATGGTATCGAGCATTCAAAGCCGATTTATCTCAGTTAAATTAACCAAAAAGACGATCGATCCAATCTGGATCGATCGTCTTTTTGGTGGGCATCCCGTCCAATCCAATGGGGTACCTATCACCCGTGCATTCGAGAACCTGTCGAGAAAGTCCAGATTTCTCGACAGGTTCTCTAGAATCAACCGAGATTTTTTGCCATCCGATCGATGCTTTTAAACCCTTTCGCCATATCGGAGGCACTACTCCCGTCCTTCAGTTGGGCTACTCTACAGATCATCAGTTGCGTTGGAGTGAGCTTCTCCCCATAGAGCCGTTCGTAACCTCTCTGTATCTCCGCGTCCTCAAATCTATCTCTAAACTTAGCCCCATATATAGACAATTGAGTCTTTGAGATTGTGCAACCGATCGACGCTAACCACTGTTGATGCTCACCGTAATCTGCGAAACCAGACTCTACCAACCTGCGATCGAGTTCCCTTTGATGTTCTGGTGAGAGTGAATAATAAAAACTTCTTTTCACAGTGTTAACCCTATTCATCCCTATTGAAGGTGTTTTTTCAGATTTTATCAGACTTGCCCTATCTAACCCTATCTAAAGGGAATCGAACGGTTCTAAAACGGCTGTAGAGTAAGTCTGAGTTGAGCTACAGCCGATTCGTTTAATTTCGACCAAAAGCGAGACCAAGCAATTCTATAGATGATTTTTACCTATATCGAATTGTCTCAAGCCGTATTGCAGTAAACACAGACTATCGGCGATACCATCGTGTGGGGTTCTACACCTTGGCATCACCAGCGGTACATCTGGGAAAGCCCTCCGACAATATGCGATCGCCGCGTCCTTGTCTTTGGGTGTCCCAGCTAAAACCAACTTCTTCCATGCTTGGGGTGTGACTAACTCAAACGCTATACCCAAGCCAGCTAGAAGCCCTTGCAATTGCCCATATCCGCACCCAAAGGTGAAAGTACTCGCTACACCCTGACCTGGCATCGAACCGACCTTTTCAATTACTGCGATCGAGGGTGAGTGCGATCGGATGAGGGTAGCGATCGAGGGTAAATCTAGAACCTTCCCCGCCAAGGGCATCGGGTGAGCGGTGGTGATGCCCTGGTGGTGAATGGCGATACCACCCTTTTGTCCTGGATCGAATGCGATTATATTCATAAATTCATCTCCTTCACTCTGTAGTCATCTTTTCCCAACCATTTCAACCATCGATCGCACTCCCCACACCTAAGACCCGCCGCGTGATGGTTTCCGCTTGGCAATACAACTGGACTCACATAGGGATGTTCGGGGCATACTGGATCGTCTTTGGTCTGCTGGTATTGCTGCCACTTATCCGCTTGGTGCTTGTACCAATTTGGGTGATATTCCAGAACCACCCCTAGATATTGCCAAATCTCTATCGGTGGGGGTTCTGGGGATTTCAGCACCTCATAGACGATCCAATATTTCTTGTAGCCCTTCTGAATTTGTTGATGGACTAACTTATCGATCGCCTGGTGCCAAGCCGCGATCGGATCGACTGGTGGGGATGCTTTGGCTTTGCGCTTAGATTTCTTCTTCTCAGACTTTGGCGGTTTCTGGTGGGATTTGGGGGGTTTTTGGTAATAATTGGTCTGATGACGGCTCGATCGCTCGACTTCCCATTTAGCTTGGGAATAGGCATCATTCACCGCGATCATTGCCTCATGAGTACCACCTAGATCGGGGTGATGTTTGGCGGCGGCTTTTCGGTAAGCAATTTTTAGATCTGCCATTGAGACAGGTGGGATAACCCCTAGCACTTGGTAGCAAGTTGCCATTATTGCGCCACCTCCGACTCATCCACTAGTTGAAGATCCGCGAACTCGATCCAACTTGTCACCCGTCCGTTTGGCTTGAGACAAGCACATTTATCTGAATCGCACACCTCACCCATTTCCCAGATTTCTAGCGTCCCCGCATACTGAGTCTTGAGGTTGAAATCTGAGCCGATGTATTCCACTCGATCGCCTAATTTGAAAGCCTTGGGGCGCGGCGGGATGACCTTCACCACCTTAGAAAAATGGATTGTACGAGTCCCTTTGGGAGTTTCCACCGTCAGGGTATCGCCTTTAACTGCCAGCACTTTGCATCCAATACCAGCCGCCCCGTAAACAACAGATCCGATTAGCAATTTAGAATTCATCGTCTGTTGCCTCCGGTATCTCGATCGAATTAATAACTTTGTTAGGCTGCTTAGAAGATAGTGAGTTTTTATCTGCCACACCCGCCACATCCGCCACTATTGGATTCAAAGTATTGCTGTGTATAGGCTCTGCGAGTGGCGGATTAGTGGCGGATACATGGTTTGTGGCGGATAAGTATCCACCACTATCGACCGATTCCTCAGTGCTCTCAGGTTTGTGGCGGATACTTTCAGGTGAGTGGCGGGTGAGTGGCGGATGGTTCTCTGTGTATCCGCCACCTCTAAAACCATTTTCAGGCATAGGTTCTGGTGAATTAGTGGCGGATGTGGCGGGTGTGGCGGATACTTTTAGGACTTTCTCTATGACAATAGAGCGAGTCTCTTTGTTATTTGAGCGAATTCCTTCTCTCACTTCTAGCCCTAAAGCTTTCAAATCTGGAGTTAATCGCTTTAGTTGGCGACTGAGCATATTAGAAGCTTTCGGGAAATATCGCGATCGATAAGTTGCTTCATCAGTATGGCTCTCAAGGTCTTTGAGCAATTGCGATATGGTACCTTTCCAAATTAATGGGGTAGCTTCCATCAACCGCACTATTGCTTCACCAACAGGTGATGACTCGATCACAATTTGTCTGGACTGTTCGCGGCTCTCCTCAAAGGTTGCCATAAACTCACCCTCTTTCAGTCCTAGTGCTTTCTCAGAAGCGATCGCGAATAGGGCATAATCCGCCATCCGAGGAAGTGTTTCGGGAGTGGGTCGGGGTTGGGCTAATGTTTGACTGAGGGCGGTCAACAATGCCCCCAAAATTCTCGGTCTGGCTGCTTCGACCTTGGCATTTAGTTCACCTTGGGGTAGTCGCTTCTCTGCTGGTATTTCTGGCAGTTGAGCCATTAACACCCGATCGGCTAAATCATCGCGAGTTACCAGGGCATCGATCGCGGTGATAATTTGAGGGCGGGTTAACTCGAAGGTGGTTTCTTCATCGGTGGTGTGCAGAGTGCGAGTACTGAAACCAAAACCCGTCGCAATTCGGCATAGGTCATCGGACTGGTCGGGGCTAATATGACTCACGTTGTCATAAACCATCAGATGACGGCGGGTAGCGGCTACAGCTAACTTATGGGTGTCACCCTGGAGCTTGATTAGAGCCGCTTTACCAGGATCGATTAGCCCTTTGATGATTTCTGCTGCTGCTGTCTTTCCGCTCCCCCTGTGGGCTGATAGAACCAGTACAGGGTAAGTTTTATCGGGACAGAAACAGAACAGTAGGAATGTGACAATTAGCGTCCATGATGAACCGTCCACATTGAGCAAATCCTTTAATTCATCCAGATTCCCACCAGTGACCGGAATGGGTAAGGGTAGTAGCGAATCGGGTCGCCAAAACCGCACGGGGGGTTCTAGGATTACTCGCCAGCCACTAACATCGACTTCGATCGCTTTCCAATCGGGTGTACCCAAGTCGAGATAGATTTTCCCCTGATATTCGGCTGTTCGTAGATGTACCTCGCGGGTTTCACCTCGGAATATGGCGATCGCTTCCAATGTTGAGAGCGTATCTTGAAGTGTCTGTGACCCGATTCCTTTCTCAGTGCTGTCAAGATATTCACCCGATAGCCATAGTCTGAAAGCTTTTGAGCGAACAGCGTAGGTGTGACGGTTCCCATCGATCGTTACATCAGCGTAGGCTACCTTGTCGGAGGTATGAAAATAGGTAGCTGCTTGGGCAATTTCCAATAGTCGATCGCCGCCTGTCTTTCGATCTTCTTTTACGGAGGCTGGTATATCATCTGAGGTTTTGCGTTTACCGTCAGTCGATCGATCGGTGCTAATTACCTCTTTCAAATACCCTCTCGCGCAATTCTTCAGAATCTCCTCATCGCAGATCGAAGGTGTCCCATCACGGTGTTGGGCACTGTTCCAGATTCGATCCTCATCCCGATCGAGTAAAGGTGGATTACAGCCGCTACAGTATTCCGCAAATAGTTCCCGTGCATTCTGTTCGATCGTTAGGGTGTAATTTTTGCCCTTGTAGTCACACTCGATCGAACCCAGTTGTTGGACTCCGATTAAGTCACAGGCTAGTTCTATCCCTGTATTGTCTCGATTACCGCTCGATACGCCACTCAATGATTCGCGGTGAGCTTTGGAGAGTAACCGCTCGATAGGAATGGTTGCAGGGGAATTATCGCAGCTTGGAGCGCGTTCGGTGTTAATGACTTTCTCTGCTGGTGCCTTGGGTGGTTCGATTAGGTTAAGCCAGAACTCCAGTAATTTGGTGGGCAGTTGTGCTATTTCCACATCAGCGGGTGACTTACCATCGATCCATCGGTAGCCGTCTGTTTCGGGATGAGCTGATGGGGGTAGTACCGATTGATTCCCGTTCCACCGAAAATCTAGATCCTCTGTGGTATCTCCACTGGCGATCGTCCGTTTCTTTAACTTGAGCGCGTCCCAGTATTGCATGGGCACCTGGAATAACATTTGAGAGCGATCGGGTTTACCGCTGGTGAATTCAACGGTGACGGGTATCTCTTCATCACCCATAATCTCGGTTAACAAAGCTTTGGGCGCGGTGCCATCGATATCGAGTGCCATTACTCCATTACTAGGGGTTCCGAGTCTCAGTCCGAATCCTGTCGCCTTTCCACTGGCGATCGCTTGTTCGATATCAGTTCTGGCGATGTATGTTGTTTGCCACTTGGCGGTGTATGGCTTTTTCCCGCGTACTGGTGTGAGTTGAAAATATTCGGGAAGATTAAGAATGCTGTGTGACATTATGAATGCTGGTAGTTGGTTTACAACAGCATCCAGAGAAGGTTAGAATCGAACTCATATGAAAAATTTATTCGACTCAGCCCCGCCCTCGGATGCTGGAAACACACTTAGAGATTGAGTCCTCTAGGTGTGTTGTTTTATGCCACTTGGGGCAGTGTGGACATATATTCTTCAACGAGAGCAGTCGTAATGGAGGACTCCAAGCCGTGAGTAAGGCATGAATTCAGCAAGCACCAATTCCACTGAATTAACCCACCCTTTTCGAGTTGATTCCAAAATATGCCCTTCGGTAACTTTGCTCGGAGTTGGGCGGATTGCCATGCGGTCAATTCATACTTTTCCCGCTTGATCGATCGCTCGGTCATGAACTTAAATTTGTCGGGAGTTTGTAGCTTCTTAGTCATGAGTGATAATGAGGGTGAATTTTATTCGTTGGTTCGGTCTTCTGGTTAAGTCGATCGAACTTTTTTGTTGGTGGTTGGCTAGAACGGTTTTGCTGGGTAAGGCTTGTTGGTTCTTAAAAAAATAATATCCCACCCAATCGGGTTTGCATCGAAAAACCTTTTTCCT
>NZ_JANPLS010000166.1:0-2717 GCF_031422475.1 Chamaesiphon sp. VAR_48_metabat_403 | reverse complement strand
GACAACGACTCCTAGCACTACCACGCCGACTGCTACGCCAACTACTACGCCTGCTACTACCACACCTGGAACGACAACGACTCCCAGCAATGGTGGCTCGATGACTAATCCTGGTGGCATGACTAAACCTGCCACCACGCCAGCAGCAGCACCTACTGGTAAAACAATTGTCAGCATTGCTGCTGGCAATAAAAATTTCACGACTTTAGTTAAAGCACTTAAAGCCGCAGATCTCGTCGATACGCTAGCTGGTGAAGGCCCTTTCACTGTATTTGCACCGACAAATGCTGCGTTTGCCAAAATCCCTAAAGCGACTTTGGCAAACTTACTCAAACCAGAAAACAAAGAGCAACTCAAAAAAGTACTCACTTACCACGTCATTTCTGGTGCTGTGACTTCTAACCTGCTCAAAAATGGCCAGAAAGTCGCTACTGTTGAAGGTGGTAACGTGACTGTCAAAATCAAAGGCAAAAATGTATCGATTAACAATTCCAAGGTGATTCTAGCTAATGTCAAAGCTAGCAATGGAGTCATTCATGCGATCGATACCGTGCTGATGCCAGGTAAATAGGCATTAATACTCATGATGAAAGATCGGAATCGATCTTTCATCAAAATCGAGATTTTCACAATAGCGGCAATCTTTAAAGTATCCAAGCAAGGCACTCCTACACAGTTAACAAGTAGGGGTGCCTTTTGCTATCGCACAATTGCCCGCAGCCACAAGCGATTCACCGTATCTATTTGAATGGTTTCACCCCCTCTGGAATTCATTGCTAAGAATTAATAACCACTAGCAGATTTTCACAGACATTTATTATCGATTAGATTAATAATCATGTAAAGTTTTTTTAACAGAGCCACCTTTTCCGGGATGGATTAATTATATTAATAACACCAGCTTAAATCGATCCCCGATATGGGATTGACCAAAACATAGCAGTTTTAGCCAGTATCCATCTAGATAGCCGGAGCCAACAAAATGCAATTAACTCAAAACCGTACAATTCGTAAAAGCCGTTACGTCGCTACAGCTAAAAGCTTCTTAATTTGGTGTTTTGCGTTGACAGTCACCTTGTTAGTAGTTGGCTTTCCATTAGTTGTCTTGATGGCTACCATAGGTGCTTTACTGTCGATTACTTTGCACCCCATTTTGCCAGTTAGTGCAGTTTTACTAGTAGCTGGCGGCACGATCGTCCTCAATATTCTGGCTGTAGTAGTAGGGGCGGCATTACTGACTGCTAAAGGCATTCACCCTCAAGAAGTTCGCTGGTTGAGCTGGTTGCACGGCGATGCAAATCCAGTCAGCACGACTACCTATGCGACTTGCCCGCTTACTTGCGATATCGATGCTTAGAATTTAGATTTAGTTGATTTTAGTTAATTTACCTGTCTGGTACTCGGCTCGGATAATTATCCGAGCTTTTTTGTATTCTAATCGATCGACATCCAGAACCAACAAGCTGCAAGAGTGCCGCGAGGGATGATAATTAAGGATAAATCTCGGCGCGGATAGCCCTGATGAGATCGCCAGCTAGATTTGACAATTCTCCGTAAGCGAACACCGCAGGCTTCCGCTAACGCATACCGTTCCGCTCGGAATGAAGCGGCTCCCCCAAAGATTTAGCGTTCATTACCTAATACTAGCTTATGATTCGGATCTGCTTTACCCTCGGAACTCGTCCGGAAGCAATTAAATTAGCCCCTGTGATTCGGACATTTCAGTCATCGAGCAAATTTACGACACAGGTAGTTTTAACCGGGCAACATCGCGAGATGGTAGCACAGGTGATGGAGATTTTTGGATTGACAGCCGATCGAGATTTGGATATCATGCAGCATCAGCAGACGCTCACAGATATTACCCAGCGCAGCTTACAAGGATTAGAAAAATTATTTAAAGAAATCGAACCCCAGCTAGTCATCGTTCAAGGCGATACTACCACCGCTTTTGCGGCAGCTTTAGCTGCATTTTACCAGCAAATCCCGATCGGACATGTTGAAGCTGGGTTGCGGACTGATAATATTTACGATCCTTTTCCCGAAGAAGCCAACCGCAGATTAATTTCCCAAATCGCTCAATTACATTTCGCGCCCACAGATCTAGCTGTCAAAAACCTCCATAAATCTGGCGTAACGGGTAAAATTGTCGAAACTGGAAATACCGTCATCGATGCACTCCTCACCGTCGCTAAATCGCAACCTGCTTGCGATATTCCGGGCTTAGACTGGGGCAAATATCGCGTTATCCTCTCGACAGTACACCGTCGCGAAAATTGGGGCGAACCGTTAGCCAGCATCGCGGCTGGAATGCTCCAGATCTTAGAAAAATTCCCCGATACCGCACTGCTATTACCGCTACATCGCAATCCGACAGTGCGCGAACCCCTCACCCAAATATTAGGCAAGCATCCCCGCGTTTTTCTCACCGAACCGCTCGATTACAGTCAACTCGTCGGAGCCATCCAACGCAGTTATCTGTTGCTCTCCGACTCCGGGGGGATTCAGGAAGAGGCTCCTAGCTTGGGCAAACCCGTTTTAGTACTGCGCGACACTACCGAGCGTCCTGAAGCCGTTACGGGCGGAACTGCGAAATTAGTCGGTACGGATACAGCCATAATTACCGCCGCAGCCAGCGAACTCCTTAGCAATCCCCAGGCTTATCAGGCGATGGCGACAGCCATCAACCCCTTTGGAGATGGCACGGCATCGACTCA
>NZ_JANPLS010000165.1:0-13798 GCF_031422475.1 Chamaesiphon sp. VAR_48_metabat_403 | reverse complement strand
CTGACGGGATACCTGCCTTAATCGCTACACTTGAGGAATCTGGCACCAGGATTGCCCATATTCAAGGAGATTTCAGCGATCCTACCACACCCGATCGAGTGATGAAGGCGGCAGTTGATAGTTTTGGGCAGGTCGATATTTTGGTGGCGAATCATACCTACAGTACGATGGGAGATTTAGAAGCACTGACGGCATCAGAAATCGATCGTCATTTACACATCAACGTTCGGGCTACATTACTATTGGTGCAAGCCTTCGCCGCACAACATCGCCAAGGTTCGGGGCGAGTGATTCTACTAACTTCAGGACAACAGCTCACACCAATGCCTGGAGAGCTGGCTTACGTTGCTTCTAAGGGTGCCATCCAGCAACTCACCCTCAGTTTATCAGCGCATCTAATTTCTAGAGGAATTACCGTCAATACGGTCAATCCTGGGGCAACGGATACCGCCTGGGCGGAACCCGAACTGTACGAGTTCATTCGCGCCGCTAACCCGCAGGGGCGATGGGGACAACCTGAAGATGCCGCTCGGTTAATTGGCTGGCTGGCGACGGATGATGCCCAATGGATTACCGGACAAACCATTAATTCTAATGGTGGTGGCTACTAACAACGCGAGACTGATGAGTCGATGGGGTTTCAGTAATTCTCATTTTGCAACTCTGACGCGAGTTTATCGCTTCAATCTTGGCGATTGTTAACGATAGAATGCGGATTACAGCAGTTTTATTTTTAAAAACCACGATCGGATCCGGTCTCAATTTTCATAGTGAGAATTGGTGTGGGGGTTTGGGTTATTGTGGAAAAGCGGTAAAATTGATGAAGATACAATTTTCTAAACTTTTTAGATTCATTTATGACTGTGAGTGCAATTACCAATTCTCAAAATAAGACGTTCCGCCAACCAATTACTTATGACGCAATTATTATTGGTTCGGGAATTGGGGGATTGGTGACGGCGACTCAGTTAGCAGCTAAGGGTGCGAAAGTTTTAGTATTAGAGCGGTACTTAATTCCGGGTGGAAGTGCGGGATATTTCGATCGCGAGGGATATCGATTCGATGTTGGTGCTTCGATGATTTTTGGGTTTGGCAAGCAGGGTACGACTAATTTATTGACACGCGCGTTGGCGGCGGTGGGCGAAAGTATCGAAACGATTCCCGATCGAGTGCAGGTGCAGTATCATTTACCTGATGGCTTAGATATCAAGGTTCACCAAGATTACGAGCAGTTTTTACAAGAAGTTATTGCCAAGTTTCCCCATGAAGCGAAGGGGATTCGGCAATTTTATGATGAGTGCTGGAAAGTATTTAATTGTCTGAATCAGATGGATTTGTTATCGCTCGAAGAGTTGCGATATCTGACGCGGGTATTTTTTCAACATCCGGCGGCTTGTCTGGGTTTGGTGAAATATTTACCATCTAATGTCGGGGAAATCGCGCGGAAATATATCCAAGATCCGGCAGTACTAAAGTTTATTGATATCGAGTGTTATATTTGGTCGGTGGTACCTGCGGATCTGACTCCGACAATTAATGCGGGGATGGTATTTTCGGATCGGCATTATGGGGGCATTAATTATCCTAAAGGTGGTGTCGGACAAATTGCCCAAAAATTAGTCGCTGGATTGGTAAAAACTGGTGGCGAAATTCACTATCAATCGCGGGTGACGAAAATCACCACCGAAGGCGGTAAAGCTGTCGGTGTAGAATTGGCAAATGGCAAAACTTATCACGCTCAAAGAATCGTCTCGAACGCCACCCGTTGGGACACTTTCGAGCAGCTATTACCAGCCGCTGATATGCCTGCTAAAGAGCGTAAATGGCAAGAACGGTATCAGAAGTCGCCAGCCTTCTTGAGCCTGCATTTGGGCGTGGATGCGACGGTGTTACCTGCGGGTACCGAGTGCCACCACGTTCTACTGGAAGATTGGACGCAGATGGAAGAGCCAGAAGGGACGATTTTTGTCTCAATTCCCACTTTACTCGATCCGAGTTTGGCACCAGAGGGACATCAGATTATTCATGCATTTACAC
This sequence comes from Chamaesiphon sp. VAR_48_metabat_403, assembly GCF_031422475.1. NCBI lineage: Bacteria > Bacillati > Cyanobacteriota > Cyanophyceae > Gomontiellales > Chamaesiphonaceae > Chamaesiphon > Chamaesiphon sp. VAR_48_metabat_403. Next base: position 11,761 of record NZ_JANPLS010000165.1, on the reverse strand, counting down.
CTAGTTGGATGAGTGATTGGCAAGGCTTGAGTCCGAGCGATTATCAGGCGAAAAAAGAGGCGCGCGCGGGAGTAATGCTAGATCGATTGGAGCGAATTTTTCCTGGCTTAAATATAGGTTTAGATTTTATGGAAATTGGTACGCCGCGCACCCACAGACGCTTTCTGGGGCGTGCTGATGGCAGTTACGGGCCAATTCCCCGCCGGAAGTTGCCAGGATTATTAACCATGCCTTTCAACCGGACTTCAGTTCCTGGCTTATACTGTGTCGGCGATAGTACCTTCCCAGGGCAAGGTTTGAATGCTGTAGCCTTTTCGGGTTTTGCTTGCGCTCATCGAATTGCTGCCGATTTGGGAATATAGCAGAAAGAATTAACCTAAACCTCACAACTTCCACCAATTCTTTTTGCTAAAGTGATGGTGCTAGACGATCGCATCAATACTGAGTAGCTTTTGGAGTGGAGATTTAAACCCTCACCCTGAATTTAGCAGCGAAATGTACTCGATCGTCAAAATTTTTCCAGCCTAACCCCCCAATCCACAGCCACTGATGAAAGCCACCTTTTTATTCCTCACCCTCCTCCTGTCTACCCTCTCGATTCCACCATCGCCAGCAAACGCAGTGATGCTAATGGCTAGTACTCCTAGCGCGATTCCCAACCGGGCTGAAGATTACAATAACTTGGGAACTGCGAAATTTCAACAAGGGGATACACGGGGCGCAATTGCCGATTACGATCGAGCCATTACCGTTAATTCACAATATGCTGAAGCTTATGGCAATCGGGGGGTGGCTAAATTTAGCATGGGAGATAAACAAGGCGCAATTGCCGATTACGATCGGGCGATCGCACTCTGTTCTAAAGATGTGCTAGTTTTCTATAATCGGGGGGTGGCTAAATTCGATGCAGGCGACAATCGGGGGGCAATTTCAGATTTCAATCGGGCGATCGCACTCAACCCACAAGATGCTGAATCTTATAGTAACCGAGGTGCTGTCAAATTAGCGATGGGCGATCGATCCGGTGCGATTGCCGATCTCAATACCGGGGCTAATTTATTCCGTCAGCAAGGGGAAATGGTGAGCTATCAAAAAACGCTCGATCTCGTGCGCCAAGCCAGTCAAAAGCAGGGCAAACGGTAAGATTAATTGAGAATTCAGGGATAATTTTTTAGCTGCGTTCTTTACCCGCCCGCGACTGAAGTGCGGGCTAGTGGCTCAAGTCTACTGAAGTGGACTAAAAATCTAGCAGTCCACTGCAGTGGACTTGAACTATTAGCCTGGGGATTCATCCCCAGGTGGTGCCCAAACGAAGCTTTACTTTAAATCCAGCAACCCTTGTTCCTTGAGCTTGGGATTGAAGCGAATTTCGGTGCTAACGCCGCGCTGTTGGAGTTTAGCTAAAATAGTCTCCTCAACCCGTCTGGCGACTTGCTTGAGCAGTTTAATTTGAGCTACGCCATCGAGATCGTCAAAGCTGTCGCTTTCGGCTGCTGTCATGGCATAATTGGTCGGAATCGGATCTAACCATTGAGGACTAGCTGCACCATTTCCGATCGGGATTTTACCATTTTCCTCAATCCAAGCCGATCGAACGCTTTCGAGAAATGTCCGATTCGGTCGATCGATCGTGGTTGCTTTTACCCAATAACAATCATCTGGCTGTCTGACGAGATGTTGTTTGAGACTCAAGTAAATATCTCGCGAATAGCCCACAAATTGCAAGCTTTTATCGGCATTAAAGATTGCATAAATACCAACTTGACTTTGCAGAGCTGTGGGCAATTCGCCGACATCATTGATATATAGTAAAAACTCCAAGCTTTCAAGACTTGGTAGATCGGTAGTCGATGACATAATTGACGATCGATAGGTTAAAATCTAGGTGTGTTTCTGATAGATCGCACAGAGCCGACTCGGTTGAAAAATCTTGGCAGCAAACATAAAATTAGGCGGTACATTAATAATTAAATGCTCTGAAGATTGATGGTATTGCTCGATTTCTGCTGGCATTCCTTTGGGAGTAGCGGGACTGTATGGTACTGGTTGAAATAAGATTTCGATAAAAGTAAGAGATTGACAATTAGCCTGCTCTGCGACTTGCTGAAGAAATTTCTCGCCAGTTAACAAGCCAAATAAAATGGATTGAGCCTGCGGATCGAGAATAAAACTGCCGTCAAAGTTTTCAATTACTTTTATTTTCATAAGCAATTATTTATCGATCGTTCGATCGGCATGGATAGATATTTAGATGTGTCAGTAGGATGATGGATATTCTATCCATCTCGGTTCGATACTGATTTAAAAATTATGAATATCGACCTCGATCGAACATAAATTATGGGCATTAACTACCATTTATATCCAATCGAGATCGATGAAATTAAACGGTCATAATATCTTTTTCTTTCTCCGCTAATACCTGTTCGACTTTTGTGCCGTACTTATCGGTTAATTTCTGAATTTTATCCTGCACATCTTTGGACTCATCTTCAGAAATTTCGCTAGCTTTCTCTTGCTTTTTAACAAAATCGATCGCATCGCGCCGGATATTGCGAATTGAGATTTTGCCTTCTTCGGCATATTTACCCGCTTGCTTGACAAATTCCTTGCGGCGTTCGCCAGTCAGCGGTGGAATATTTAGGCGGATTGTCGAACCATCGTTATTGGGAGTCAAACCGATATCCGATAGCGAAATTGCTTTCTCGATCGTACTCATACTACCGCGATCGAATGGTTGAATGGTAATCGTGGTCGAATCGGGAGTACCGATATTTGCCAGCGATTTTAATGGCGTGGGCGTACCATAATAATCGATCGTGACTCGATCGAGCAAACTTGCACTAGCTCTGCCAGTCCGAATTGTATTAAACGAACGGCTGACTGACTCAACCGCTTTCTGCATATGACCTTCAACATCAGCAAATTTCACAAGAACCTCCTACATAAGTACCAATTGTTTCACCCGCTACCACTCGCTGAATATTTCCCCGTTCAAATAAATTGAAGACGATAATGGGAATATTATTCTCACGACACATCGCAATTGCCGTACTATCCATCACTCGTAAGTCTCGATCGAGAACGTGCTTAAAAGTCAAACTCTTAAACCGTTTGGCATCTGGATTGACATGCGGATCGGAATCATAAACCCCATCGACTTTGGTAGCCTTAAAAATCACATTAGCATCGATTTCAGCAGCTCGCAGCGCAGCGGCGGTATCGGTGGTAAAGAATGGATTGCCAGAACCAGCTCCAAACACTACTACTCGACCTTTTTCCAGATGGCGAATCGCCCGTCTTCGGATATATGGTTCGGCGACTTCCTGCATCGCGATAGCGGTTTGTACCCTGGTAGGTACCCCTTTTTGTTCTAACGCATCTTGAAGCGTAATTGCATTCATTACAGTCGCAATCATCCCTACATAGTCAGCCGTCGCTCGATCCATGCCTTTGGCTGAAGCTTTAACCCCACGAAAAATATTTCCACCACCGACAACGATGGCGACTTGAACGCCAGTGGCGACGACTTCGGATACTTCTTGGGCGATAGCTTGCACGATTGTCGGATCGATGCCATAGCCAAGATCGCCCATTAGGGCTTCACCACTCAGTTTGAGCAATACCCGCTGGTAAGTCGTCCCCATGTTAGTTTATTTTCTCAACTCAAATTTTCTCATCCTTACGATACCAGGAAATGGCGATCGATAGTGGATAGTGAATAGTGAATGGTGGATGGTGGATAGTCTAAATTAGTTGCAATCTCAAAATTGTGGTTTAGCGGCTTCCTGACGCGCATTGCGCGTTAAACTCTAAATCACGAGTTACTATCCCCTATCCACTTCCTCATGAATTACTACATCGCACCTGCTTTCCTGGATAAATTAGCCGTCCATATCACCAAAAATTATCTCGATCTGCCAGGTGTCAAAGTGCCGCTGATTTTGGGCGTACACGGGCGTAAAGGCGAGGGAAAAACTTTTCAGTGCGAATTGGTATTCGATCGGATGAAGGTGGAAGCAATCCACATTTCGGCGGGGGAATTAGAGAGTCCCGATGCAGGTGATTCGGCGCGATTGATTCGGTTGCGGTATCGCGAAGCCGCTGAAATCATCAAGGTGCGGGGCAGAATGGCGGTATTGGTCATTAATGATATCGATGCTGGTGCGGGGAGATTCGACCAGGGTACGCAGTACACGGTGAATACGCAGTTGGTCAATGCCACGTTGATGAATATTGCTGATAATCCCACGAATGTACAGCTACCTGGTAGTTACGATTCAACGCCTTTACCGCGAATTCCGATTATTTTAACTGGGAACGATTTATCGACCTTGTATGCGCCACTAGTCCGAGATGGACGGATGGAAAAGTTTTTTTGGGTACCGACGCGCGAGGATAAAATTGGCATTGTTAGCGGTGTTTTTGCCCCAGACAATATTTCCGAACGTGAAATTATTAGTTTAGTCGATCGATTTCCCCAGCAAGCGGTTGATTTTTTTGCAGCAATGCGCGCGCGCATCTATGACGAACAAATTCGAGAATTTATCGGGCAGGTAGGCTTAGAAAGAGTGGCGATGGAAGTTGTCAATCCGGCTAATGGAATTAAGCCAACTTTTCCGAAACCATACTTCACCTTCGCTCGGTTGGTGGAATTTGGTAATCTATTAGTCCAAGAACAAAAAGCTGTAGCAGAAAGTAGATTGGTAGAAGAATATAATCGCGTTCGTTATGGACAACCGCCGGGGGAGTAAGGAGTAAGGAGTGAGGAGTAGATTTGAATGATGCAAATTATTACATATAGTCCGGCATATACGATCGTACCGACTTATGAGTGTTTTAATCGGTGTAGCTATTGCAATTTTCGGGTCGATCCTGGAATGGATAAATGGATGACGATCGATCGATTGAGCCAAATCCTTACCAATCTTCAAACTAAAAATATCTGTGAAATATTGATTTTAAGTGGTGAAGTTCATCCCCAGTCTTCCCGCCGACAGGCTTGGCTCGATCGCATTTACAATCTGTGTGAGCTAGCTCTAGAACTAGGGTTCCTACCACATACAAATGTCGGCCCTTTAAGCTTTCTAGAAATGGAGAAATTAGCACGAGTTAATGTTTCGATGGGACTGATGCTAGAAGCTCTCGATCTGTCTTTGCTTCAAGGGGTACATCGCCACGCACCGAGTAAATTACCTGCATTAAGACTCGAACAACTCGATTGGGCTGGTAAATTAAAAATTCCGTTTACGACTGGGTTATTATTAGGTATTGGCGAATCGACATCCGATTGGGAAGTTAGCTTACAAGCGATATCTAATCTTCACGATCGATGGGGACACATTCAGGAGGTTATCCTACAACCATATAGTCCTGGCAGTCAAGAAAATTTAAGGGGGTTGGGTTTCGATATTACCAAATTACCCCAAGTAATTAGATTAGCCAGACAAATATTACCTCTAGATATTACCATCCAAATTCCACCCAATCTCATTCCCAATCCCGATCTATTATTAGCTTGTCTGACAGCCGGAGCCAGAGATTTAGGCGGCATCGTTCCTAAAGATGAAGTAAATCCTGACTATCATCATTTAGAATTAACAACATTGAGCGCGTTACTTACTAGTGCTGGGTGGGAATTACGTCCGCGATTACCTGTCTATCCCCCATACCAACATTATTTATCCGCTCCGCTCATTGCTAAAATAGATGCAATGCGATCGAAATATTTAAATATTATCTAGCTCGCAGCCATTACCCAAAAAGATTTTGACGATATTTTACATAATCTAGAAAAGCTCTCCCAAGTAACCAGTATCGTTAAATCGTACAGGTAATCTAGCTATGAATATCCGACAAGCTCAACCATCCTTATATTTATACGGCGGTGGTGCTTTAGTTTTTCTGATAGTAGCCATCTTATTTAAACCGTTCACTGTGATTAATGCTGGAGAACGTGGGGTAATTATGCACTTTGGTGAAGTTCAAGACCAAATTCTGTCTGAAGGATTTCACCCAGTTTTACCAGTTTATACTAGTATCAAAAAGATGAGCGTCCGAGTCAAGAAAACTGATGTTGATGTTAAAGTCGGTACGAAAGACTTACAAATATTAGATGTAAAGGCATCAGTCAATTGGCATATAGAGGCGAATAAAGTCAATCGGGTTTATCAGCAAGTCGGCGACGATCGTCAGGTGAGAGAAACTATTATTATTCCAGCAATTTCGGAAGTTCTTAAAGCTGCTACTCCTCAACGCAATGCTGAGGAAATCCTCAAGCAACGTAGTAGTTTGAAAGAAGAAATCGAGCGTAGCCTCAAGCCTAGATTAGCAAAATATGGATTGCAAGTCGATGATGTCTCGCTGATTAATATTGGCTTTTCTCCAGAATTTACCAAATCGATCGAACAAAAACAAATTGCCGAGCAGGAGGCTAAAAAAGCCGATTATGAAGCCTTAAAAGCGTCTAAAGAAGCCGAAGCCGAAGTCAATCGTGCCAAAGGTACTGCCGAAGCACAAAGACTCTTAAAGCAAAGTTTAAACAAAGAATTATTGCAAAAACAAGCGATCGAGAAATGGGATGGCAAGTTTCCCACTGTCATAGGTGGAACTGGCACATTACCACTAATTAATATCGCTCCACCTAAAAACTAAATTGGGTGTTGCTCAAATTGAGGGGGGAAGTGTGGGGATTGTGGGGGGCGGGTTTAATGGTGCGATGAATAGGTTATGAAAGGGAAAATCAAACCCTAAATTGATTCTGTCGAGACTGGTTGTTTGAGCGAATTTCGATCGCAGTCGAGCTTTGCTAGAAGATCGTGCCAGCCAAACTCTGCTAAGGTAGGCAAGATTAAATGCGATCCTACCAATCGTTGGTAAGGCCCAACGCCCAACACCCACATCTGAGCTGCTAAACCTGCGGCGACACCTGCTGGCGCATCTTCAACAACCAAACAACGCGAAGGAGGAACGCCTAAAGATGCAGCCGCATATAAAAATACATCGGGAGCGGGTTTGAGATTGGGGACGCTATTACCATCTGCAATAAAATCGAAAAAATGCTCGATTCCCAACCGTTGCAGCACTAATTCGGCATTTTTGCTCGACGAGCCTAAGGCAATTCTAATATTAGCCGCGTGTAATTCTTTTAATAAGTTGCCAATACCGGGCAAAAGATGTTCATTATTTAACTCGTTAATTAATTCTAAATAGTAATTATTTTTACGATCTAATAATAATTGTCGATGGCACACGCTAATCTGACGATCTCCCAGTAGATAGCTAAGTGCATCCTCCCGATTTAAGCCTAACATGCCCCCATCATGAATCTGCCGATCGAAAGGAATGCCCTCTTCGTCGGCTAATCGCTGCCATGATAGATAATGGAAGTAGACGGTGTTGGTAATCACGCCATCAAGGTCGAAAATGACTGCGGCGATAAATTGATTGCGTTCCAGTGTAGCCATAGCTATCGGATCTCGATCGAAGATCGATCGCATGAAGATAAAGACGATCTGGCTGGATCGGTGCTTATTTATTATGCCCTCAGATCGCTCCTAAAGGTTAAATATCGATCGCGACTCTGAGTAGAGTTGGATTCGTGTTTTAGAATAAGTGTGGTAGTGGTTGGTAATGACCAGTAAATCTGAGTCGATGGTGATGTTTGTCGATGATGTCGAAACTTTCCGAACCCCAGATGGTGAATGGTATCCACTATTTAACACTATCCTATCCCCTATTCTTTACCATACATATGAGCTTACGAGATCGATTCAATAAATTTACAGGCAAAACCCAATTTGTCGTATCCCGCATATTTATCCATCTCGGTGGCGACGAAGTCTCACCACTACTGGGTATTTTAAATCAAGCTGGCAGACAGGCGATCGAAGCCGATGGCGATTTGACCATTGTGGGCGAAGGATTGGTAGAAATCTGCCAAAACCTGTTACAATACGATACATACTGGCGATCGGCAGCCAATGAAGGTGATGTATTCTGGGATGAAGGTGGAGCTGGCGATTATGCGAATGAATTATTCACCGATTCTGCCGGACGCTATTTAAGCGAACCAGATGCGAGTGAAAGTAGCAATCCTAACGATCGACTGACGCTACCACCCACCCGAAATTTAATCGTGATGCTGACTGTAGCATTAGAAGGCGAAGAACCGACGATCGAAGCAGATTTATCCAATATGTCAGCACTCCGAATTGCTTTAAAATCGCTGATTAATTTACATTATCAAGAACGTCTCCGCGCCATTTACATCCATTTTTCGCCCGCACGCTTCGGCGACGAACTTACCGACGACCAAGTTCTTCAAAATTTCCCCGAATTAATCCCGTTGTAAATAGTAACTAATAGTTGACTTTTGCATAGTTCCATGTTGGATATGTGGTTAACCAGATCTAATCGATCGGTTAATAGGGTATTTTAATGCTCGGACGATCGAGTACGATCGAATTAAATGCAGCCATTAGAGCTGCAAGCTTCGATCTTTTTTGTGTTGAAATTGAAGATTGTCGATCGATCTGAGAACTGGCTAAAATAGGAATATACAACAGTCATGAAATCAGCTTATATGTTACGTCGATTAGTAATAATCTTTATGGCCTTGACCTTATCGGTAACTTCCGTAGCCTGTGGCTCTGGAACTACCGAAAAGTCGGCTCAGACTCAAGATCGACCGTCGAGCACTGCGGTTCAAAGTCCGGCTGTTAGTAATAACACCAGCCAAAAATCGATCGCTGAGGGCAAATATCCCGTCCAGCAAGCCACCTATAATGATGCAAATGGGGAATATACCCTCATGCTGCTAAATACGCCTGCTGGCACCCCATCTGTCTATCGCACCACCAATCTCCAAATGGCGCAACTGACAGGTGAAGAAGTCAAAGCTAGCGAGAAGGCTTATTTCAAGTCCGAAAAAGGTCAAGTCTCGCTCCACATGCCCGAAGACTTTAAAATTGAATACGTCCATAACGTTACCCAAGCACAAACCAATTCCCAAACGGGACAAAAAGAAACTGTTGTAGTCAAACGCGAATCTAGTTTCTGGACACCTTTTGCTGGTTCTGTCGCTGGTTCGCTCGCCGGACAAGCGATCGGTAATATGCTGTTTAAACCACAATATTATGTACCGCCTGTCTACAGTTCCGGTGGAATGCAAGGCTATGGCGGCTATGGTACCAACTACGGTCAAGCCGTTCAAAGTTATCAAACTCGCTATAATACTCAGCCACCAGCAGTAGTCAATCGGACGACATTAAGAACGACGGGAAGATTGAATAATAACAGCACCAACTTAAATCGTACCAATACTAACACCAATCGTACTGTCGAGCGTACTCGTTCTACTGGTTCGGGATTTGGTAGCAGTACGCTCCGTCAATCCAATCGATCTACCTACAATAACAATCGTTCTACTGGCGGTTCTAGCCGCAGCTTTGGCAGTGGCGGTCGCAGTCGCTCTGGTTCTGGATTCGGTAGTCGCAGACGCTAGGCTTTAGACTTTAGGCTTTAGGTATTGTCAAAGCTTTGAGATCTGGAGATCGAAAATATCTCCAGCCACAGACTTAACATCTAATACCTAAAGCCTAATACCTAACACCTAAAGCCTAAAGCCTAGTATTCTGATAATTGACCCGCAGTACCGAGTAGTAATTTATGGCAGTCAAAAAAGGGGATTCCGTGCGTGCGATCGCGAATATGCTGGCAAATAGCTTAGAAGCAAAAGCTAGCGATGCCAGGTTTCCTAAATATTTATTTGAAACCAAAGGTGAGGTGTTAGAGATCCGAGCTGACTACGCGCTAGTTAAATTCGGACAAGTGCCAACACCCAATATTTGGCTCCGCATCGACCAATTAGAAGTAGCTTAACCGCTAATAGCCAATCAACTAGGTACGAGATTGCGCTTTTGACAATCGGGATGGCATGAATGGCACCATGCCATTACCTACAACAACTAGTAAATCTTGTTTACTAGTTTCTTTCTCGTAGATATTCTTGAGCTTGTTTAATGGCAGCGTGAAGAATATTAAAAACCGCCCAACCAGCAGCAGCTCCTAGAGGTGCTAACACGATCAACAGCCGAAAATCGAAGTCCATAGTTGTTGCCTTAAATAAAAGTAAAAAATCGATTGAATATCACTTACTTAACTTTAGCAGAATTAGGGACTGGTATTGGCTCGATCGCTAAAGTAGTATAGCTTTACAGCCAATTGTCATAGCGCAATTCTCCTTCAGAGAGGCTCACGGGAACGCAATCGAGCCGCGACCGCGCAATAAACCAGCATTCGCGCCCGGACAAATATGTGCTAGCGGTTGTTGTGCGGGGAACTGTTGCCAAATTGCCTCGACACTCCGAAGCTGGCGCGGCCAATGAAAAGTTTTGGGAATCCGCAGCGGAACAGCAGCACCGGATCGATCTGGTAATAAATGTCTGCCTGTAAATAATACACCCCCACCATCTGCATAATAAATACACATCGATCCCGGAGAATGTCCGGGAGTCCAAATTGCGTGTATGCTATCGTTAATATCAAATTTAGACTGGAAAGTAGTTACCTTTAGTTCGGGTAGTAAATAAGCTTCTTGTTCTTGAATAATTACCGCACAGTTTAATGCCGTGGCGATCTTCGCAGCCTGTCCGATGCCGCCACGATGGGTAATTGCTAACCAATTGATGCCGCTGCGATCGATTATAAACTGTCGATTGGTATCGTTCCAAGCGGGACTATCCACGAGCAGATTGCCACCGTTCGTAAAGATTAGATAAGCAGTACCGCCTAATGTATCGCGGTTGGGAGGGAAAGCAAAAATACCTGGTAGAATCTCTGTTGGCAGCTTAGGCGCAGGAGATTTAACCGACAATGATGGGTGTGGCAAATTTGATGCTAGCGACATAAAAATGTGAGGTCTGCAAAAGTTTAGAGCGCAGCCGTAGTCGAAGCCTAAAGGAAGAGTGCCTTCAGCAAATCGGTGGCAATAATATAGTTTCAGTTCGATCGACTAATTATTATTTTATTCATGTGGTTGTCTTTACTATTCATCTTAATCTTAGCGGGCGTACTCACCTATATTATTCTGGATCGAACTGTCAGTCAGATGACAGCCGTACCACTATGGATATTGTGGGCGATCCTGATGATTCCGCCATTATTGACTGGGGCGACAGTTACTTGGAGTAAACAAGTGCCCCCGTTACCCGTATTAATTGTTGGTTGTTCGATGTGTTGGTTTTTGTATTGGCGACTGCTCGACTGGCGCAGACCGAAATCGCGATCGCTCGAACCTAGCTTACCATCAGCACCGATCGGTACGAGTCAATCAGTCGCCGAACCAGTGCTACCCACCAATGAATCTGATGACTCAGAATCAACAATGGATGAAGCTTTAACCGCAACCCCACGACCGATCGAAGCCCACGAAGAGGCAATGTTAAGGACTTGTTTTGCGTGGAATGTATTTTTCCTCGAAAAAATTGAGTATCGTCCCCAAGCGGTGCTGTGTCGGGGTAAATTGCGGACTGATTCCGATACAGCCTATGCAACACTCACGCACAACATCCAAGAGCTATTCGGCGATCGCTTTTTTATTCTATTCCAGTACAGTCTCTCGACTGGTAAACCGTTTTTCGCCCTAGTACCCCGCCCTCAACCCACCCAGATAGTTAGTAAATAACAGCACAGGCGGGATGGAGCGAACGCACACGTCCAAATACAGTTTACATCGATCCCGAACGCCGATTTTGGTTCG
>NZ_JANPLS010000164.1:0-9814 GCF_031422475.1 Chamaesiphon sp. VAR_48_metabat_403 | reverse complement strand
GTGCTGCCGCGCCTATCATTCTACAGTGTACCGCACCATTTCCCAAAACAGTGGTTTCGGGTTGTAAGTGAGCGGGGAGACGGGGGGACGGGGGGACGGGGAGACGGGGAGTAAGGAGGATTTAAACTCTATCTACCTCCTACACTCCCCACACCTCCCACACCCCCACCCGACTTCTCTTTCCAAACCACTAGCATCGACAGAGTAAAATAAGAGATGGCGAGTTAATTCAAATGTAAATTACATGAATTGGTGGCAACAATTAAAACAAAATGGACTAGCAAGAGCGGGCGCGATCGTTCTAATCTTGATGTATCTGTCGGTCATCGCTGCCGAATTTGTGGCTCCATACAATCCTTACGGATCGCAAGATGATGGCTCACTGCTACCACCCACCGCCATCCACTGGACGAATCCGCAAGGTAGCTGGATTGGAGCGCATGTCTACCCAACGACTCAAGGTCGCACGGATATTAATACAGGCGATCGCTTACTCAAAATCGACACCACGAAACCATCTCCCATTAACTTATTCGTACGCGGCGATAAGTATCAGTTATTTTCACTTAGTATTCCCCTCATCCCCAAATTCGATCCGACTACCAGTAAAAAAAGCAAAGATAAAGCCCCTGTTGTCAAGACCAAAACCGACGCTCAAGAACTAAAAATCTTCGAGGGGATTACCTGCGATTGGCACTTATTTGGAACCTCAGGCGCGGGTAAATTAAATTTACTCGGTACTGACGAGCAAGGTCGAGATCAATTCAGTCGAATCGTCTACGGGGGTAGAATCAGCCTGTTTATCGGTCTGATTGGTGTTTTGATATCTTTTCCCATCGGGATGATTTTAGGCGGAATATCGGGCTATTTTGGTGGCTGGATCGATGCAGCCATTATGCGAGTTGCCGAAGTTTTAATGACATTACCAAGTCTGTATCTATTAGTCGCCCTAGCTTCAGTATTACCCGATCGAGTCAGTAGTTCGCAACGCTTTTTATTAATTATCATCATTACTTCGTTTATTAGTTGGGCGGGACTGGCGCGAGTCATTCGCGGTCAAGTCCTATCGATTAAAGAACGCGAATTCGTCCAAGCCGCACGCGCGATGGGGGCGAAACCTTTATATATCATCCTCCGCCATGTAATTCCCCAGACAGCTACTTATGCAATTATTTCAGCAACTCTCGCAATTCCGAGTTTTATTGTCTCCGAGTCGGTTTTGAGTTTGATTGGATTGGGCATTCAACCGCCAGATCCATCGTGGGGAAATTTACTTTCGGTGGCAACCAATACCTCGATCCTCATCTTTCAACCCTGGTTGATTTGGCCGCCAGCACTATTAATCATTCTTACAGTTTTATCGTTTAATCTGCTCGGCGATGGCTTACGCGATGCCCTCGATCCTCGCAATTTACAAATATCTTCCAGTAAGGTTGAAATTTAATATGGCATGGGGTTCAGAGCAATTGAGCGAATTAAGGAAGTACATCATATCAGTATTATTAATTGGTTTAAGCAAGCGCATTAAAGAATATCTCTTCAATCGCCCTCAATAGAGATCGGGTAGGAATAATTCATGCATTGCCCCTACCAGATTTTATGTTTAATTCATCGATTCTAAATAGTCCCGAACCCGATTGCGGCGTTTGGGTTGGCGGAGTTTTTGTAAGGCTTTAGATTCAATTTGGCGGACGCGTTCGCGAGATAATTCTAATACTCGTCCGATATCGGCTAGAGAATGCGCCTGATTGTATCCTAATCCAAACCGGAGACAGATTACTTCCCGCTCTCGATCGGTTAAATCTGCTAGCAGTTGCACGAGTTCGCCTTGAAGAGATTCGCGCATCATCAGTTGTTCGGGGGTGACTTCATCAGCTTCGAGCAGATCTCCCAATTCCGTATCGCGATCTTTACCGACCTTGACATCTAATGATACCGATCGCGGGACGCGCATTAACACTTCTTGCAATTGTACCAAGGTCATATCTAAAGCCTTGGCGACATCTTCGAGTCTGGGGGGTCTGCCCATCGTGAGACTCAATTCGCGTTGAACTTTTTTGATTTTATTGAGTTTTTCGGTAATATGGACGGGCAGGCGGATATTCCGACTTTGAGTAGCAATGGCGCGAGTAATTCCTTGACGAATCCACCAGTACGCATAGGTACTAAACCGATAACCTTTAGTCGGATCGAATTTATCGACCGCACGCTCTAAACCCATCGTGCCTTCTTGAATTAAATCGAGCAGTTCTAAGCCGCGATTTTGGTATTTTTTAGCGACAGAGACAACCAGCCGGAGATTGGCTTCGATCATGTGCTCTTTGGCGCGGGTACCAGCCAATTGCAGGGCATCGATTTCGGCAACTGGGATGTCTGCGAGTTCTGCCCATCTTTGTTTGCCAGCAGCCAATCTCGGCTTGAGTTCGGCTAGCGAAATTCCAGCGGTGCTCGCCCAGCGTTCGAGGGAGGGGCGATGCCCTAATTGAGCTGTTAACCGATCGTGAATTTCGATCGATTCAACGTATTGTAAAATAACGACATCGTTACTCTTGCCCAACCGCACTTGTTCGGCGGCATCATTTCGCAATTCGAGTAATTGGACGTAACGCTGGACGACTTTGGCTTCGGAAATTTCTTCATCCCGCATCAGCAGGCGAACTTTGCCAATTTCTTGCAGATATAGCCGAACTAAATCTTTGCTGTAATAAATATTCTTCGCCGCAGCCGGAACTACGGTACTATCGAGATCTTCTTCTTCATCAAACAATTCGGGCAAAGATGTTCGCAGATTTTCTTCGTCCATGTCTATGCCGCCAAGATCCAGCTCTGAGGCTGACTCGTCATATTCTACTGATTTATACAAGGATTTACTCGGCATAGACTCTTATGGGGTTGCTCGACAAAATTGGAGATGTGAAAAATTTAGATTCTACTGTTGTCGGTAAAATTTTTAGTCGATCGAGATAACTCTGCGACCGATATGCCTATCATTCCCACCTTTGCCCCTAGATCCCTCATTTCGAGACTAGTTTCTTATAACATTTGCCAATTGCCCGATCGCGTGCTAGCTTACTTCCGTTACTCACACTAAAAAGACACAGACAACCAATGTCTGTGCCGCTGGAAATCGCACTTCTGCAATTACTTCCTTCCCACACCAAATAAATAGACGATTGAGATCTTTGATTTCGATACTTTATCGTACGATAAAGTATCGAACATCCACTATCCACTCTGGATATCTAATCGATACTCAAGATCCAAGTACCGACATAGCGAGCGACGGGAAATTCTGCACTACTTTTAACCTGACAAGTAAAGTAATACATGCCACCACCGTCGGGATTTTGAACGTTATTGAGCACAACGTTGATATCGCCTTTGGTTTTGATCCTTTGGGCGAGATCGATTTCCAGGGTTTGAGCTTCTCGATTCCACTGTACCGACTGCACGGGAATCGCTTTATCGCCGACGAAGACTTCTACCGCTTTGTCGTCAAATTTACCTTTGTAGTAGTCGGGATAGGTAATTTGAATTTGCGCCGCGCCCAGACGGTTGATTTTTGAGCCAGGAATGGTGAGCCGATAGCGATCTGTCGAGTTACGGTTGCCAGAATCTAGGCGATAACTAAGCTGATTTGACGGATCGACACCACTGAACAATGTAAATCCTGGCAAGCTATCGGCTCTTGTGGCGGTGGGGGCAACTGCAACCAGGCAACCAGCTAAAGCGAGAATCGGCAATAATTTTGCTGTCTGAATATTCAACATCTGTACTCTCCAGTAAATCTGGCACTTTTAAGAATGTGTTTCTTAAATTTACTCTTAATTTAAGAATAATTAACTAATATTTAAGAAAATTAGTCAAAGAGTGAGATAATTAAGCTACCTAGATAGTTACACGTTCTACTTACGATCGGCTAAATCGTAGATCTGTAACGTTATCGTTGGCGGATTCACATTGGTACCTAGAAGCTCAAAATAATTCAGCAACTTAGCTGATGTAATTGCCATATCACTAAGCGTAAGATGTCGTTATTTTTAGGTAAAACTAGATTGAAGATCGCATTCAGTCTAGCTGTTTGCACAAAAATAAGCGTTCCGGGCGATGCCAGGGAACGATCGACCATACTGTTTCTCTAAAGACGATTTCGTACCCTAATTTCTCATACAATCTCCGACCGCGATCGTTATTGCCCATGACATGCAAGTACAGCTCTGTATGCCCCCAAGCTGTAGTCAGTCGTTCGCAGTCGTGCAATAATCCCTGCGCTATACCCAGCCGTCGAAAATCTCGACTGACTGCTAGATTAGAAATATAAACATACCGATGCGGTGTGGGTTGGCGATAGTTGGTAGTCCGCATTCCAACTTCGATCGTGCCGATTACTTGCGATTTGCCACGATCTGTATATGCAGCAATCGAGCAGACTTGTTGCTGTTGCTTGCCATTACTAGAGCCAGAAACGATATTGCTGCGGAGGCGATGGCGTAAATCTTCAGCAATTCCGAGTTTGAATAAAGGTGTGAACCAGCCCATCCAACCGCGATCGAAATGAAAACTACGAGTGATGATATCCGCGACGCAATGTATTTCTTCTTCTCGCACGGCACGAATCTCAACATGATGGGGATCGAGATCGAACGTCTGAGCGATATTTGCGATGTTTGCGGTCATATCTAAATTATTCACAGGTTGCGCCCAGTTCCAAATTCACCACAATGTCGAGCAACTCGACGATCGATTTTGTTAATCGAGATCTTAACTATTTAGATTAGTAGTGAGTCGATCTACAATTAGAACTGACAAGTTTAGAATACTTATTCTCCATCATAACCCATTTAGCCGATCGTGCAGGCGATCGAGGTAATCCTTTGGCATCTCCACTCGATCGTCAATCTCCACTCGAACCGAAAACATCCACCGTCAATGGCGCGTATCCTCGCAAACCACCAATCGTATTGGTGGAAACTGCGTTCTTGGCTAGTGCGACTAGTTTACTATGGTTGTTGAGTTATTATTTGCCCAGCATCCCTGTCTTTAAAATCTTTTTTCCGATTCCGATCGCGTTAATCTATTTACGTTGGGGTAACCGCGCGGGATGGATGACGGCATTAGTTTCTGGTTTATTATTGTCCGTATTAATGGGGCCAGCCCGCAGTATATCATTTGTCATTCCCTACGGATTAATCGGCGTACAATTGGGGGCATGTTGGCGACGACGCGCAAACTGGCTGACATCAATTTCGCTGGGTGCATTACTTGAATGTCTGGGGGTATTCTTTCGGTTTTGGTTGACTTCGCTATTGTTGGGTGAAGATCTGTGGCTGTATACGATGGCGAGGATTCGCGACTTATGCGAGTGGGTGTTCGTACAGTTAGGCATTCTCGCAGAGCCGAGTTTATTAGTCATTCAAATTGTCACGATCGTGTTAATTTTAGTCAGTAATTTCCTCTACTTATTTGTCGTTCACTTAGTCGCGCTGTTAATGTTCGAGCGACTCGGCAATTCCATTCCTAAACCACCAGCATGGGTAGATACATTATTGGATCTCTAGGCTTTAGTGGATAGTGAATAGTGAATAGGTTTTGGAACTGCGTTCCGATCCTCTCCCCGTCCCCCCGTCCCTCGTCCCCTTGCTCAAAATCCAGCCATGCTCTAGAATCTCTAGGCTGCTTTAGTTCTCCTTGGGGCTGTTTTGCAGCGACTCGTGCTGACAGAGCCAGCACGAGATCGATGGATTGCTAAATTTGATAAATTATATATACACATATGGATCTGGCTACTAAATACATGTATTTGTATGGAGCTGGCGGACACTCAAAAGTCATCACAGACATTCTCAACAGCCTAGACATCGAAGTCATCGGCATGTTTGATGACAACCCGCCCGATGCTAAATTCAAAGGCATGGAGATCCGCGATGGCATCCGCTTATTAGGTGAAGGTTTCCCCAAATTAGATGCGCCGTTAATTATTAGTGTTGGTAATAATGCCCGCAGATCGGAATTAGCTGACTTAATCGATGCCAATTACGGTACTGCAATTCACGGTACGGCAATTATTTCGGCTAAAGCGAAAATCGGTGTTGGTACTGTTGTATTGCAAGGTGCGATCGTTCAAGCTGGGGCAGAAATCGGAGCGCACGTACTCGTAAATACTGCCGCCAGTATCGATCATGATAATATTATCGGCGATTATGCTCATGTCTCTCCACATGCAACTTTATGCGGTCATGTTAAAGTCGGTGAAGGCACGCATATCGGAGCTGGTGCGGTAGTCATTCCTAGCATCAAGATCGGTCGCTGGTGTACTGTTGGCGCGGGTGCTGTTGTGATTAGAGATGTGCCAGATTATGCAACGGTTGTAGGCAATCCTGCTAGGATAATTAAATTTCGCGAACCTTCCCATTAATCGCTAAAACCACTACGCTGTTAGCAAATTAGCTAGCTAGGTATCAATCTGGAGCTTAGTAGTAACTCAAGACAGGCTGGGAATAAGATCGATGATTTAGCGGATCTCAATTAATAAAAGAAAGGTTAAGATTATATTGACTTAAGATTTAATTCTCCATGCGAGTAATTCTGCCAATAAAAATAATTAACTATCGATCGAGCTGGGAGATTATTCTAGACTACTAAGTAGTAACTGGGATCTAGTTTGAGATCGATCGGCAATAACTTTAAATTTTAATCCAACTTTTATAAATGTCTATCATGCAACATTCGATTTCAACCTTGCAACCTGACTCCCAAGCAGCTCGGTTCCAATCGGGAAAATGTTATGACTTGGCAATTATTGGAGCTGGAATTTCATCGGCATATACATTAATTCACTATCTCTCGTTAGTAGAACAGCAATTTACTAACAGCGAGGCTCGGTTGAATCCAGTGTTCCCAAAACAACCGCTAAAAATCGTCGTTACCGAGAAATATGGCGAATTCTGGACGGGAATTCCCTACGGAAGTCGATCGGGCAAAACAGCATTATTAATTTCACCACTAATCGAATTTATTCCTCAAGCAGCAGAACGCGAACATTTTATCGAATGGCTGAATGCAAATCGCGAGTGGTTATTCGATCCGCAAGAATATAGTCGCGGCGAACTTTCGCATCAATGGTTGCAAGCAAATGCGGCAGACATGGCACAAAATTGTTGGGATGACTTATTTATTCCTCGACATGTATTTGGATTGTATCTCCAGGAAAGAGTTTCGCAAACAATCCAATCGGCAGTTAGTAAAGGATGGATCGAGATCGATACAATTACCGCCGATGTTTGGGATGTACGACAAGATCGAGATTTATATCGAGTAGATTTGACGACAACAGAAGGCGATACTTATTTTACAACCGAAAAACTAGTTCTAGCGATCGGGAGTCCGCCAAATGTCGCCTTTGCAAAACCTGTTAACGAGCTGGAGACAGATGCTTGCTACATCGATAATATGTACGAGCCATCGTTAGATGCTAATCTCGATCGAATTTGTAAGTCTTTAGCACATCAACCCCACCGACAAGTATTAATGGTCGGCTCGAATGCTGGTACGCTAGATACACTTTACAGTATCAATAATTCTAAAGTCGCTGCCGATTTAATCGATAAATTTATCATCTTATCGCCGAATGCCGCCTTTCCCCACCGGATTAGTCGCGAAGTTCCAGTTCTAAATTATACGCCCCAACATCTGGTCGGATTATTAAAGTCGGAAATCTTTACCGCCAAACAAATCTTTGAAGCAGTGCGATCGGATGTCGCTGATGCTACTGCCGCAAATATTAATATCTCGGATATTTATAGCGATATATCTAAGGTGACAATGCAGGGGTTAAATCGCCTGAATGTTGAGGAACAAGCGCAATTTGTCTTTATCTATGCCGTCGAAATCGGTAAATTACAACGGCGTGCTGGTGGCGAATATTTAGATGTAGTTGGCAAGGCGATCGAGCGCGATAAGCTAGAATTTATTAAAGGTAAATTTGTCAGTTCCACGATCGATGAAGTAGGTAATTTAGCCTGTGAATACATCGATGGTGAAACTTGCCAACAGCAAACAATTAACGCATCCATCGGCGCGATTATTAATTGTGCTGGTTTCCAAGATGTCACTAAATCATCATCACTCCTGATCCAAAACTTGATTAAAAGAGAAATCTGCATTCCCAATCAATCTGGACGCGGATTTACAATCGATAAAAACTTTGAAGCTAGCAAAAACTGTTATGTAATGGGGCCGCTGGTTGCCGGAAATATTGATGGTAGCTTGAGAATCTGGCACGCTGAAAGTTGTCAGAGGATTATTGGTTTATCTCAACACTTAGCATCGGTACTAATGCCACCCACGCCAGCAGCCAATATCGATCGTGAATATTATGAGCCAACTCTTGCCAATACGATCGAAATCTAAGTTAGACTCGATCGCAGGGATGCGGATCGGCAAGAGCATCTGCCGTGGAGAATCGATCGATGCAATCTGGTAGTGAAATTATAATTGTCGGTGGTGGTGTTATTGGCTTGGCTACCGCGATCGAATTGCGTCTGCTCGGCGCGGAAGTGACAATTTTATGTAAAGATGTCAACGCTGCCGCAGGTAGAGCCGCAGCGGGCATGTTGGCACCGCAGGCAGAACGAATTCTCCCTGGAGCGATGCTCGATTTATGCTTGAAGAGTCGCGCGTTATATCCCGAATGGATTCGCAAAATTGAAGCCATATCGGGGGTAGATGCTGGATATTGGCAATGTGGAATTTTAGCACCTTACTATACCGCCAGCGCGCTTGGTGACGACTGGTTGGACGATCGATCGATCCAGCAACGTCAATCTGGGCTGAGTACATCTGTCGTCGGCGGTTATTGGTATCCCGCCGATGGGCAAGTAGATAACCGCGCTTTAATGCAATCTCTGGCGATCGCCAGTCAAGCTCTGGGGATACAATTTCAGGATGGGGCAGAAGTAAATACCATCCATCGAAAAAATGGACGAGTAACTCATCTCACCACCAATTGCGGCGATATGTCCGCACAGCATTATATTCTCGCCACGGGTGCTTGGTCGCAACAACTCCAAGCTATTCCCACCGTCCCCAGAAAAGGGCAAATGCTATCGGTATCAGTTCCGCCCACGCCAACCGCCGATTTACCCCTGCAACAGGTATTGTTCGGCGAAGAAATCTACATTGTGCCGCGTCGCGATGGCAAAATTATCATCGGTGCGACAACAGAAGATGTCGGCTTTGAAGCCTGTAATACCCTCAAAGGTGTCAAGCAATTGATAACAAATGCGATCCGGTTATTTCCACCGCTCCAATCTTGCTCCCTGCATGAAACATGGTGGGGATTTCGCCCAGCTACACCGGATGAAATGCCCATTCTCGGTACGAGCGCGGATGCCAATTTAACTCTAGCTACCGGACATTATCGCAACGGAATTTTATTAACACCAATTACGGCTCGCTTAATTGCCAATCTCGTCTGGCATCAGCAAGCCGATAATTTACTAGCCGCCTTTAGCTGGCAACGGTTTGACCCGGTTTGATTTTTAAAAACCTTTTAGTTGGATCGAAGCTTGCACTGATTGCGTCCAGTTTTTAGACCTCATCCCACATTGGCATCGATCGTTCGATCGATCGATGCCAATGTGGGATGAGGTCTAAAATGCTGTCATCGATATCTCATAGTGCGAACCGAAGGCGCACCAAAGAGTGAGTCCCTTAGAAAGACTCCAGCCTAGTAGTCAAAGACTGTACCCGCCCAAAGGTGCGTTGCTGGTAACGGCAATGTATCACAGCTAGAGGGTTAAGTGTCTGTTGCAAA
>NZ_JANPLS010000163.1:0-9431 GCF_031422475.1 Chamaesiphon sp. VAR_48_metabat_403 | reverse complement strand
AGGATCGTTCGGGCGATCGCCACTCGTTGGCGTTGTCCGCCGGATAAGCCCGATCCGCGTTCGCCGACGGGGGAGTTGTACCCATTGGGCAGCTCCATGATAAAGTCGTGAGCGTGGGCGATTTTAGCGGCGGCGATAATTTGGTCGGTAGTCGCGTCGGGATAATTGAGGGCGATATTTTCTTGGACGCTGCCTTCAAATAACAGGGTATCTTGGGGGACGATGCCGATTTGCTGGCGGAGTGAATACAGTTCGACTTTGGAAATATCGTAATCATCGACTAAGATGCGTCCCGATTCGAGCGGATACAGTCGGGGTAATAGTTTCATTAAGGTACTCTTACCGGAGCCACTTTGACCGACGATGCCGATAAATTTACCAGCGGTAAATTCTAAGCTGACACCATCGAGATTGAGTGCGCCTGTGGGTGCAAACCGGAAGGAGACGTTATCGAATTTAACATTACCGCGAATCGTGGGCATGGGAATATTGCCTCGATCGATATCGGTAGATTCCATCGGCGTATCGAGAATATCGGCGATCCGTTCGAGGGAAAGTGCGGTTTCTTGGAAATTTTGCCACAGTTGTGTGAGCCGCAATAAGGGGCTGGTAACGTACCCAGAAATGATTCGGAAGGCGATGAGCTGTCCGAGGGTGAGTTTGCCGTCTAGGACTAAATAAGCACCCACCCACAGCACTAATAAACTAGAGATCTGGTTGAGAAAGGTGGTGGCAGAATTGGCGGTGGTGAAGGTAATGACGGTTTGGAACCCTGCCATCACGTACTGAGTGTAGCGTTCTTGCCATTTCCAGCGCGATCGCAGTTCGACATTTTGGGCTTTAACGGTTTGAATGCCAGCAATTACTTCGACTAGGTGCGATTGAGATCGGGCGTTGCGTTCGGCTTTGGCGCGTAATTGTTTGCGGGCGATCGGGGATACAGCGGTGGTAATTAACACGCACAGCGGGAGCGTTGCGAGGGCGACTAGCGTTAATAGCCAGCTATAAATCAACATCACGACGATATAAATTACCGAAAATACCGAATCTAACACGACGGTTAAGGCGGTACCAGTCAGAAATTGCCGGATATTTTCTAGCTCGTTGACGCGGGTGGAGAGTTCGCCGACCGATCGCTTTTCAAAGTACCGTAATGGTAACCGCAGCAGGCGATCGATAATTTGCGAACCTAAAGCTAAATCGATCCGATTGGTGGTATCGACAAATAAATAAGTTCTCAGACTGGTTAATAAGGCTTCGCCGATAGCTACGCCGATTAATAGCACCCCAAATACATTCAGCGCAGTCGCACTATTTTGCATCAAGACGCGATCGATAATTGTCTGCGTAATTAGTGGGTTTGCCAGTCCGAATAATTGAATAAAAAACGACGCAATTAATACCTCGATTAACACGCCTTTATACTGCACCAACGACGGCCAAAACCAACTAATGCCAAACTTTTGCTCTGGAGTATATTGAGTCGCTTGAACTAGTAAAATCTGAATCAGATCGTTAGCAGGGGCATCGTCGGTACTGCGATCGAGTAACAATTCTTGGGGCGATCGTTGCACCAATCCGCTATCGGGGAGCGCAAGCGTCACAGAGTTATGGGAAACAGCACAGACTACCGCCAGTCGATCTTGCCATTTAATCAGTGCGGGTACCTGAATCCGCTGGACATCGGCGATCGGGATAGCGGCAAGTTGACCCTGAAGCCCTAAAAAGTCTGCCACAGCCCCGCAAAATTGCAGGGAAACCCCTCCGGTTTGCTCGACATGATGTGCGACGACCTTTCGCACGGAATCGCGCCGGAAGGGCATTTTAAACTGGTTTGCCAGCATTTCAAAACAGGCAACGCTACCATCGATCTGTCCTTTACCCCGCACGATCTGATATTTGGGGACAGATTTAGATTTTGGTGCGTTGAAAGTCAGCGGGAGATCGGGTGCGTAGGGAATTTCGTTTGGTTGTGCGATCGTTAACGCCGAAGCATTGGAGACGATTTCGGCATCTTGAATATCGATAATTCGTTCGGTATCTGCTTGTGGTGAAAACCTGAGAATTTTCGGCGAAATGCCAATCAGACGAAGTTTTTGTTTTGCTGGGAAGGCATCGAGATCGATCCGATCTCCAATTGTTACCAGGCGATCGGGATTACTCCCAGATCCGGCTAGTTCTTGGCTGGCGACGAACCAATCCCAGTTTCTCAGTGCAGGGGGAATCTCAGATCGCGAGTTATAAACTACGGCGGTATCGGTGGCTGCTGTTGCTAATTCTTTAATCGAATCGACTCCTAATAATTCCAATAATTGCTCTTGATTGGGATGTCTTTCTAGTTCGATTCTTAGAATTTCAAAGATTTCAATCTGGCTGGGTCGATCGTAAAAATACTCTCTCAATATCGGTTCTTTGGCAACCAATTGCATGAATGATTCGGCGGGAATCGTCAGACATATTGCTTCTGTAGAGGCGATCGCCGCCTCGCAAGGAACGCCGCGAATCATCCCGATTGCACCGATCGTGCCGCCAGTTTCTAGTCGCTCTAGGGTGACGGGAGCTGTATGTTCGGATGGGTATCCCAACAGGCGCACGGTACCTTCTACCACGATATTAACCTGTGCCGATAACCTGTCGCGCAACGCGATCGGTTGTCCGACATGATAGCGATAGTATTGCCCGATTTTAGCCAGTTTTAATTGTGTACTAGTTGATAATCGATTAAACGGCTCGATTTGTGATAAAAAAACTTCTGGTTTTACTGGGGTGTAAGTCATAACAAGTAAGAAGTAAGAAGTAAGAAGTAAGAAGTAAGAAGTAAGAAGTGTGGGGAATACAGTTCCAAAAAAGCCTAAAACCTAAAACCTAAAGCCTAAAGCCTAATTCTTAAACTTGACTAATTTTTGCTTGCAGCCAGCGATCGTAGAGTTCTTCGATTAGGCGCGATCTGAGGGTTTTATCTAATTGAGCGGGGAGATATTTTTCGAGTTTGACGATGACAAACCAGTCGGCAATGGCGATCGGGGGCGATAATTGTCCGGGTTTGAGCGAACTAAGTTTTTGGGCGAGCATGGGGTGGGGGATTGATAATTCGTGGGGGCCGATCGTGCCGCCATTTTCGGCTTCTTGTCCGCCTGAATATTGTTTGACTAATTCTGTAAAAGTGGCTTCTTTATCTTGAATCCGAAAAAACAACTCTTGAGCTAAATGGGCATCTTTAACTCGTAATAGTGAATAAACAGCCCGATCGAGCTGATTTTTACGTTGTAAAAAATATGATTCGACTTTATTACCAAAAGTTTGTTGTTTAAACCGATCGAGTTTGAGGGTTCTGAGAATCGAATGCTCGAATTGTTCTAGCGTGCAATTATTTTGGGTGAGCCATGCCGTGCGATCGTCATCGGAATTAATTTGGTACTTTTGGTAAAAAGCCTTATACGCGCCAAAAACCTCTTCTTGACTACAAATAACATCAGCCAGTTCCGCATCGAGAATTAGTTCTCGTTTTAATTGCGGCAACATCCAAAATTTTTGTAAAAGTGCGATCGCTTCTTCTCCAGACATCGCATTTTTACACAACCTTTTTAAGGGTGTATCTAGCTCATCGTCCAATCGACTTTCCAATGGCGGCACTTCGGGAACAGTTACAGCGACAATGCCAGGATCTCGTAAGTTTGCACTTATCTTCATGATGATACTATTAGTGTGAAGGCTGACTGAGTAGCACCCTGCACAGATTATCTCAGTAATTGCTCGGACACAGGTTATTAGAGCATTAACGTCTGGTTAAGTTAATTATTAATTAACTATCGGCTCTCACTCATGTTGATATCGTTCGCGTAGCATTGGCGCAAGCCAAGTCTTTTAACCCACATTCTGCTAGTCCAATCGAAACTTGTGCTGTCTGCGGCGGTAGAAAAATAATTAAAACGAATCCATAGGGGCGTAGCGATTGCAAGTTTGGCAATCTTTGTTAACGATAGCCCGCCGTAGATACAATCTGCCTGCCCTCTGGCACGAAGCTTTTCATTTGGGATGGCTCTATCGATCCAGAATACTTATGTTTTACGAAACATATTAATATTTATTAAGTGAGTAATGTAGATGACCTCGATTATCGTCAATTCCTTTACATCCCGATCTGGATTCAATTGCTATGACCGCAGTATCTCAGTCTAAATTGCCACTCAAATTTCGATTCGATCGCCAGCTTTGGCAGCGATTTGTTGAAATTGCCCAACCTTACTTCTACCCACCAGGACCGAGAAGTTCGATTCAATTTCTATTCTTAATTTTAACACAACTAGTATTTGTTGTTGCTTTCACGTTCTTTTTTGTTGTCAGTCTCGCCTTAATTGGCTTCCAATTCGCGCCCAAATTTTTCTCAGGGTTAGTAAATGAGATTATTTATCTCAAATTTTTGTCTAGTTTAGGTAAAAGCTCGATCGAAATATTTCAAAATTTGCTGACATATCTACCTGCTTACATATTTTTGGTATTGCTCGTCGTCAGTAGTGGCATTTTCTATGCTTATCGACGGAAGCTCAAAGGACGAGAAAAGCAATGGCTAGTACTAGGACTATTGCTTTTTCTGGCATTCATCGTCAGTAGTCTAAATGTGCTGATTAGCTATGTCTTTCGATTTATCGATAATGCCCTCAATGGCAGGAATCCCCAAGTATTTTGGGAGTTTCTCTGGGTGTATGGTATTACTCTAGTTATCGCAATTCCCATTTTAATTAGTTATCGCTATACGCGGCGAAAACTAGCCCTGTTCTGGCGAGAGTGGTTGACGAATACCTTTTTGAAGGATTATTTTAGCAACCGAGCTTACTATGAACTAGACTCGAATGCCGCTAATACAGATATCGATAATCCAGACCAACGGATGACTGAAGATGTAAATTCTTTTACGACTACTATCTTAGATCTGATTCTTGATATTCTTGATTCAATTTTAGATTTAGTCGCCTTCACCGGAATTCTCTATAGTATTTCTACTCAGCTTACGATTGGATTACTTGGCTATGTTTCTATTGCCACTATTCTGGCACTTTGGATCGGGACTAAACTAATTAAAATCAACTTCAATCAATTGCGACTTGAAGGTGATTTCCGCTATGGGATGGTTCACGTCCGCGACAATGCCGAATCGATTGCATTTTATCGAGGCGAAAATTTAGAACTCAGTCAAGTTGAAGGTCGGTTAGGTCGAGCGATTAGAAACTACGATCTATTGATCGTCTGGCTCGCGCTGTTAGATATTTTTCAGTATGCTTATAACTATTTTGCACGGTTGGTACCTTACCTAATTGTGGCACCTTTATATTTTGCCAAACAAGTTGATTTTGGCACGATCGGGCAGGGTATATTTGCCTTCCAAATGGTGCTGAGTGCCCTGTCAATTATCCCAACGCGGATTCAGAGTATTTCTTCATTTGCAGCGAGTATCGAGCGGTTGGGGATGTTGTACGAACGCTTTCGGCAACGGGAAACTAGAGATGTTGTCGGTAGTGGAATCGTCAATTACCCATCAACTCATTTTAAAGTAGATGGGCTGACGCTCAATACTCCCAATGCCGAGCAGACTCTATTTCAAAATCTCTCCTTCGAGTTAACGCCACCTCAATCTTTGCTGGTAGTGGGTACGAGTGGCTGTGGGAAAAGTTCGCTACTGCGGGCGATTGCAGGGCTATGGCGCAATGGTACGGGTACGATCGAAAGTCCCGACTATACTCAGGCTCTATTCCTACCTCAGCAGCCCTACATGCTCCTGGGTACCTTGCGCGAACAGTTGAAATACCCCAACCTGCGGGAAAATGTCACCGATGAGGAAATTCAATTGGCACTCACAACGGTGAACCTGGAAAACTTATCGGTACGAATGGGTGGACTTGGTGCTGAAAAAGACTGGGCTGCTCTACTCTCCCAAGGCGAGCAACAGCGGTTAGCTTTTGCGCGGATTCTCCTCAACCAGCCGAAATACGTCATCCTCGATGAAGCTACTAGTGCCCTAGATGTGACTAACGAGCGACGGCTTTACGAGCTACTACAAAGCCAAGATATCACCTATATTAGTGTCGGTCATCGTCCTAGTCTGATTGACTATCATCAAACGGTGTTAGACTTGCGATCGGCAAATCATAGCGGTTGGCAATTATTGGCGGCGAAAGATTATCAGTTCGCTAGTTAATCGAAAATTAACCTTTTGCGGCTTGGCAAAATGCACATAAACCAAAAAACTCTAAAGTACGATCGAAGACTTCAATTGACTTAGAAATGCTGTTAGTTCTGAATTTCTTTGAGGTAGCGATTACCTTTGGGTGAAGATTCTACGCGAATTGCAAAGGGGAGATCTTGGGTGTACTCTTCTAGTTTATTGGCAAATTGTCTGACCGATCGAGCGTTGCCGAGTTTTTTACTCGCTTCGGCTTCGGTAATCGTGCCGTGTTTTTCAATGTGTTGTAAAATAGTTAGATGGGGATTGTCAATGAATTTATCGTGCCATGCGCCCTCGATAGCGATCGAATCGAGATGACGATTCTCATTCTGAGAGGCTACGCCAACGATAGTTGGTGGTTGGGGTTCGATAGTTTGGAAATCTTTGGCTATCCAAGGATCTGGTTCGTCAATCGATTGCAATTTAGCCCTAACTTTGAGATCTAAATTATCTAACTCTCCTTGTTTGCTGCTCAACTCTAATCGAGACATTTTTAAAGCTCGATCGCACATTTCGATATCATTATGTCGATCGATAATTTCTGCGGCCAAATCTGCTAATTGCGATCGTTTGACTTGCAATTCTATTTCGGTATCGTTTAATTGCGATCGCGTCTCAACTAATCGCTGTTGTTGACTGGTTAATTCTGGAGTAATGTCTGCTCTAATTCGATCTAGCTGCTCGATTTCTGTTTCAAGATCTTGTTGAATTTTTAGTCGTTCGCTAATTGCTAAATCTAGGTTTTGGATGAGTAACTGTTCCCGATCGGCAGATTCATTTAAGTCATTGTTTTCTAGGCTCTGTTGACTTTGGATCTGCTGAATATTTAGAGCTAATTCTTGCTTGACGATCGCCTGTCTTGCGATTTCAGCCTGGATCTGCTGGAGTTCGATTTTGGCTTGTTGGTGCAGCCGCCGATCTAGAGAATCGTTAGAATTTTGGATCTTAATTTGCTCTGCTTGTAGTTGAAATACTGTTAACTTACCTCGATCGATTTGGGCATCTATTTCGAGCAGACAAGCTTGTTTTTCCTGGATGTTGCGATCTAGTTTTGTAGCTAAAGCCTGTTGTTCCTCGCTGTAGTTTGCGAGCGATGATAATTGTTGCTCTACTTGCTGTTGTTGAACGCGATCGCGATCGATCCGAGCGGTCAAACTATTCGCTACACTATGTAACTGAGATACCTTTAATTCGATCGCCTGTCGATCTTTGTCCCTAAGTTGCAACTGTCGATCTAGAATCGCGCCGCGTTGCTGTAACTCATTCAAGCGCACCTTTCCCCGCTCTAATTGGCGATGGATCTGCTGTTTGCGTTGGCGGGATCTGGCAATTGCACTCACAGCGACACCGGGTACCGTCGCCAAGCCAACGAGTGCAGACTGAGCGAGATTTTGAGTAAATGGCAACGTACAACCGCAGCTTGCGATAAAAGCAACAGAGCCAGTCTTAAACCAATGTTTGAGGATGGGAGCTTGTTTTGTAGACACCGATCTGTAAGCCATAAGGAAGATTCGATCGACAGCCGCTAACCTACAGGTTGGACTAACCACAA
Organism: Chamaesiphon sp. VAR_48_metabat_403; assembly: GCF_031422475.1. NCBI lineage: Bacteria > Bacillati > Cyanobacteriota > Cyanophyceae > Gomontiellales > Chamaesiphonaceae > Chamaesiphon > Chamaesiphon sp. VAR_48_metabat_403. The sequence goes on along the minus strand of NZ_JANPLS010000163.1, from coordinate 1,659 downwards.
AGATTATAGCCGATCGCGTTCTCAGTGCAATATTTCGCACTATTTCGCGCTAAATGCGTCATTAAGTCAACCGCGATTACCTCCGGTAGGCTGTGCCTATGGCAGGCTGTGCCTACGGCAGGCTACGCCAACGCCAACGATCGAAACTTATCCTCTGGCAGATGAAATTGCAACTTAGGCCGCTGTTAATATTTTGCTTACTAATATTGGGATGTGGTTGCGATCGAACCGACAATCGTGTCAGCCCATTTATTAGCTCCGAACCAGCTACCACCACAATTACCAATCCGATTGCGCGTAAGTTAGTAGCAGGTGGAATCGCCCAAACAACTGTTACCAAAACCTACGATCCAGCCTATGTTGCCCTCAAATATCCAGGTGGCGATGTGCCAGCCAGTACGGGAGTTTGTACGGATGTAATCGTGCGTGCCTATCGGCAGATTGGCATCGATTTACAACAAGCCGTTCATGAAGATATGCGGCGCAATTTTGCCGTTTATCCCAAGCTGTGGGGACTAAAACAACCGGATAAAAATATCGACCACCGTAGAGTCGCAAACCTAATGACTTTTTTCGATCGACGCGGTGCCACACTACCAATTACAGGTGAATATTTACCAGGAGATTTAGTTACTTACGATCTGGGTGAAATTGGTTTACATATCGCGATCGTCACTAATATTAAAACTAATGACGGTTATCAAATGGTGCATAATGCTTGCTGCGGCACCAAAGTCGAAACAATCCCCCGTAATTGGAAAATTAACGGTCGCTATCGTTATTTACCCAGGGTTTAATGTCGAGCGATTTTCGCCAGTCTATGACACTTAACGCAAGTTGCTAGTTATAACCAAGGTGAAAGATTTGGGTATTAGGTACTAGGTATTGGGTATTAGCGATGGAATAAAACCTAATAGCTAAAACCTAACACCCATCTTACTAAAAACTCATAACTAGCAACTTGGGTTACACTTATGGAAATGCGATTGACTTACGACCATTTGTGTTGAATTGCCGCGATTGCTAACGATATACCTGGAATAAATACAATTCCCAATTGCTTCATCATCCCGGCTTGGTTGCCTTGTCCCCAATGGTAGACAATTTTACCATTGCTGAGTTCATCCAGATGTACGACTTCAACCTCAACCACTTTCCCGGTAGCGGGTAAACCTTGAAAGTTACCCAAATGCGTACCGCGAAATTTTCCGATCGTCACCACTCGATTATCTGTGGCAATTACTTTATCGAACTGATGACAAGTATCTGGAAAAGCCTTGAGAAATTCTTGCCCAAATTGAATAAAAGCTTCCCGATTGAGTGGTGTTGGCACTCCGACTAAATCGGTAGTAAAGTCTTCAGCCATCATCGATCGAACTATGTCGAATTCAGATCGATCGAAGGCTGCATATAATTCGAGAACGATTTGTTCGTTACTTGCCATTAATTTTCAGGTTCGGTTGCTAGGTCGATTTTTTAGGTGACATATCGCTCTCGTTTAGGAGAGCATTTTCATCTGGTAATTATCGATAATTCTAGCATGTGGAGATGCGATCGGACTAAATCATGATGTTTTAATTAAATTTTGAATTTCCACAACATCCCGAAAACCAACTGCGATCGCTTTACCGTCTTTGACAAAAATTGGGCGTTTTAATA
>NZ_JANPLS010000162.1:0-6516 GCF_031422475.1 Chamaesiphon sp. VAR_48_metabat_403 | reverse complement strand
GAGATTTGAACTCGCGACCAGATGATTACGAAGCTATTAAGTCTCGATGCCTCAAATACATGCCAGTATTAGAATGCAGGTATCACTAATCGCATGACTTTTCTCTGTCGCAGTCATTTTGCAGTCAATCGGCATAAATATCGGTCGATCGGGGAAGGGTTGTAAATCGCGATCACCGGGGCGTGAGATTGTCGATCGCCGTGATGTCAAAGTAATACTTTTCGATGATGTCTACAGAGTTATCGCACCACCGGGCAATTATCGCCAGCGGCACGCCTTTACCAATTTGGTCGGTAATGAAGGTATCGCGGCAATTATAGGGGGTGCTAGGGCGGTTGAGGATGGGGCTGGCGACTTTATCCCACGCTCGATGGGAAAAATTAGTGTAGTCGATCGGCTTGCCTGCTTTGCTGGGAAATACCAGATCGATACCGGGTTTGCGAAATTGTTTGAGTTCGAGTAAAAATTCCTGCAATTCGGGCTGACAGTTAAACGTCCGCTTGCGGTTGGTCTTTGATTTGTGACTTTTGACAATCTTGTTACCCACCTTGACGATCGACCGATCGAAGACAATCTTGGAACAGTCATGGCAGATTTGCTCCCACTCCAAGCCGATACCCTCGGACGGTCGGCAACCAGTCCACAGCCAAAATTGCACCAACGTCGCGTAGTGATCGTAATGTTCGCTATCCCAGAATGCCGCCAAAATTAGCTCGCACTCTTGGGGGGTGAAAGCATTCGGCTGCGATCGTTCGCGGTCGATCCTGATGTCCGAGGACATCTCAGTAAAGGGATTGATGGCAATCGTCACTTTTTGGTGCTTGATTCCCCACTTCACCGCACTGGCGAGTACGGCAACGATCCGCCGCGACATATCGGGAGTGGTGGTATCGAGTAACCAGTCCCTAATCTCTAACGCCCGATCTACTGATTGGTGCGGGCATCGCTGGATATGTCGCCCCAAGCCATTTACTAAATAGTGGATGGTTGAAGGTTTAAGGTTTTTGGCTTTGTAGCGACAGTAATCAGCCCACAGCTCGCCGATACCCAAATTCGTGGGCAAGGGCTTTCGCTGCGGGAAGTATTTACGAAAGCTCGGATCTAGCTCTCCCTTGAGATAGTCCCACTCGATTTCTCTGATGAGGTTGCTGGCATAGAGGCGGTTGTCGGGATTTTCTGTCAGTCCGAGGGCTAAGTATTTTTGCTTGCCATCGAACCATTTACGCGGAAATTGCAACTTCAATCTGCCCGCTGCGGCAACCAGCGCGATCGAGCCGTGGGGATTTCTTGCCATCATTAGCCCCGTTGCGGTATTTTCGATAAATCCTTTCGCTCTATTCTACCTAATGCATCCCGATCGAATTTCTCAGAGAATAGTTGCCATTTATATTTACCTGTTGCTGTTGCCGCTTTTCTTACAGTGCCATAAAAACCAAAGGCTAGCGCAATATAATCTCGCCATTCTTTCGCTAACGATTGCCGCTCGAAGTTGATGCAAACATTCGCAATTTCACCCATTAAGTAGGTTGTATAAGTAATCGTACCTTTAGGGTTTGGCGATGGGGTGGGGATGACTGCTTCGATCGGTGGAATTGGCGCGATTAGCGTAATACTTTTTGGCAGTGAGTCGATATTGGTAGTATCAGAGTTTTCTGAATTTAATAGTGCTGAGGAGTTTTCTTTGCAGTTATTCCCTAATTCCCTGAAATCCCCTAAATCGGCTGAATCGCTTGCAGGAGTAAAGGGAATAACAGGGAATAACGTAGGATCTGGCAGGGGATAACTGTTTTCGTTATTCCCTAATTCCCTGTTATTCCCTGTTTTTGGCTCGATCTCGACTTCTGTCTTTTTTGTCTTGCCTCGGAGTATCCCAAACTTCTGTAACACGTCCACATCTTTCAGCGCGGGGATATTGAATGGGGAATGTCCGTTAGTCTTGCTTAATTGGGTACCCCCATAATTTTTAATTGCATCGCAAAATTTACGATGACCGAGCATGTGTTTGGGGTCTCCTAAGTACCAGTTAGTATATTCCTTATACAATTCTCGGCTGAGAACTTTTGTCCCGCCATTGGGGTACTTTTCTTGCAAGAAAATCAGCGCGGGGTTGTTTGCATAAAACATCTCGGTAGTCGCTTCTTTGACTGCGGTAACTTCACCAGCCCATAAAATTCGCCGCTTCATCTCGGTATTTGAAATCTCCCACGCCCAATTAAACACCCCCGACAGTTCGCCGTTAATCTTGTCCTGTAGGTATGGATCGATCGTCTCTGGCTGTCTGTCGAAGCTCATCGCCACTACCCGGCGATCCATGCCTTTGGCACCAGATGGCATCGTGATGAAATTGTTATAGGCTCTTACTAAAAAGGTGTTGAGCGTGGTGGGAAACACATTTTTATAGAGTAGCTTGACGTTCACTCGCTCGTTACTCATAATTTTGCCATACAGCCCGAACTCTTCCATGTGCCCGCTGTCGTCAGAACTAATAGAAACGCGCTTATCGAGCATCCCCGCCAAAATATTTGGATTGCCGAGCGATTTACTGTCAAAACCCCCACAATTGTGATGACCGATTGTATTTTTGAGGGTTTCAAGTACCGTGCCCTTTCCCGTCCCCCCGCGCCCGTACAAATCCCAGCCTACCTCTATGTCTAACTTCCCCTCTGGTTTCGGCAAGATTGCCCATCGAAAAAAAGCTTGGACTAGCTCGATTGCCCCTGTTTCGCCTTTCAGGGATTCTTTTAAAAAATTCAACCATTTTGGGCACTCGATTGACGGATCGTAGCGGTAGGGGAGCGCGACTGTCATAAAATCTTCACGGCGATGTCCGATGGTGAATTCCCGCGTTTCGATGTCCAGCACGCCATTACTGAAAGCGATCTTATTTTTCGGGTTCCACTCCCTGACCATCAGCTTGGCTTTCATGTGGCGGAGTAAGTTCGCCAGCGAGCCATTGCCCTGGGCTTGCCAGTTGTTCGCTGCTAGGAATTTATAGATATCCTCATCGATGTAAGTTCCCGCACCATCATCGGTTAAATCCCACCGATCGCCCAGCCACTGATGCCAGCCGATGCCGGGGCGATACCGCCAATGTTCTTTCAGCACTCCCCACAATAGCGATGCTTTCTGGAATAAGCCCGGATCGGTGGGGAGATTGAAGGTAAGTTTTTTCTTGCCGCGAACGAATGCGGGTTCTGCGGCTTTAACTAATTTCTCGTAGGCTTCGATGCCATGTCTAAAAATAAAATCATCGACACCATTTTTATCCCCGTTCAGTTCGTTGGGAATCAGTACGATGTAGACATCAGCACCTTTAGAATGCAACCATGTCGCTAGTTTTTTAAGTGCGCTTCTGACTTGCCACTTCTGAACGACATCGCTATCAAAATCAATATAAACGGTACGATGCTTCCAGAAATTAGCCCCGCCGATTTGCTCCAGTTCTGGAATTGCTCGACTCTCTTCATGTTGGTTTAACTCGCTATCTCTATCTTCGTTATCTTCAAGGAAAGCATGAGCAATCTCTTCATGCTCTTCATTCCTAACTGTCTTATCCGTCCAGCCATGCACTCCAGACAAGCCGATCGCGGCAATGCCGCACGCGCCTAATTTAGCTGCTTTCTTTTCACCTTCAACTATGTGGACGGGGATTTTATTAAATCTTAATGCTTTATCCCATTGCTTGTAAGTTGGTGCAAAATAAGGTCTGTTCCCCTCTCCCTTTGGAGAGAGATATTTGGGGCATTCGTCGGGATTTTCAGCAAACGACCAATCGGGTTTAATCCGGTAGAAAGGCGCGCCCTTGGCTGTAGTGTATGGCTTTCCGGTCGGATCGAAGTAAGGAATAATTAATCCGGTTAGCGAATATCCCGTTAATCTCTTACACTCATTCTTATTGCTGATAGTAAAGCAGTCGGTATCGATAATATCTTTGAAATTCAACCCCGAACTAAGCAATTCGGCGTAATGTTTTTCGGATAGAATCTGTGTTAGAATAGGATCAGATTCGTCATCGGGTCTACTTACGTTTAATTTATTTATTTGCATTTTTATTAAAGAATATGTGTTGTCAATAGCGGTTCTTCCTCCTAGGTTGCCGCTATTTTTTTGTGGTTTAAGATATGGCTTACTTTCCCCCTTTCTCAATCAATGTTAATGATTCATCTGTTGATTGTGGGAACTTGTCATAAATCTCATAATCGGCATGAGTTTTATGAATAGCTTTTTTCTGTTCCCAAATTATTTGGTCTATAATATGTCTGCTTCTCTGAATACCTCGATCGACATTTCTAGATTCTTGCATTAGCAAGCATTTTTTTGTGATGGAATTGGCTGTCGTATTAATATCTTCGTAGCAGATCCAAAAGGTCAATTGCTTGTCATTGGCTGCTTCCCATTCGATCGTCCAGCCTAAGTAATGCTCATGGTGTCTCATTATCTTTACCCTCTTCACTATTTTCTATATCAGTCATCAAATATTCTTCTCTCCCCAATATTTCACGGATTGCTCTAAACCGATCGTGTCGATTTCTAGAGTATTGAGCTACCAAACTAACAACTGAACTTTTAATTTTAAGTCTACATAGCTCGGACAGATGTTTACAACTTTCTTTTCCTTTCTCTAAATCTCTAAAGAATCCTACTTCTAGTTTTAATGAGTCGAAATCTTTTTGCTTTCCTCTGGGTAGCAAGAAATCGATATAGAAAATCCATCCCACAGGCTCGACAGGCTTCCATGAGATTGCCCAATCTCCATAAAAAACAAAATTATCCATAAACCTAAGCAATATTAATCATCACAATCCCATAGATCGTATTCAAAATACCCCTCACAAGCATCGCATGTACCAGAAATAAACCTACCGCTTTCAGATAGATCGGGATCTTTCATAATTGCGTCAGGACTGTTGCAATGGGGGCATTCTGTCTTAATCCATGTAGATCGATCGCACACCGTCTCATCAGTTTTTATCATCGTCTGTACTAATTACCATCAATACGTCTATTCCTGTCTCCGTCTCCAACGATGTCATTCTGATATCGACATTCTTTACTGATATTTTATTCATGACAAATAGATACATATCAGAGAAATCAATCGGCTTAAAGCCATCGCTCGTAGTTTCAGGCTGCATCTTTCCAAACCATCTTTTCCATTTCTTCCCTTGATTTTTGTAATGTTGTAATAAGCATGAATTGAATGGTTTCGAGTACCTTGGCTAAAGTCTCTGAATTGATTCGATCGTTAGAAATACATCCTGTCACTTTGGTAGATATAGCAATATCTAGATCTAGATCTATTACTGATTCATCTGATAAGCAAATCTCAATACTTCGGGTTAAACGTCGGATATCAGACATTGATTGTGTGGATAGATTTAAATTGATTTGAGAACTGATGCAAATTTTGACATATATAAGTCGATCGCATTGACCCCCTACCAACCCTCTACCCCCGTCCTAGCTGGGGGGGGCTGGGCGGGTAGTTTGGATGTACTAACAGGTTGATCGGTAGCTAGCGTCATATTAAAGAGTCTGGGGCAATGGCTCTAAATCTAGAGGTAGCTCGGATGACTGTATGCCTAGCTCTAGATGGCTTTCTGCCATATATTTGATAACGGCGAGAGTAGCCCGACAATCCCCGATCGCGGAGTGGTCGCCACCGGGTAACTTCTGCCAGCGATAGCTTCCCCGGTAGTCATTCCATTCGCCGACAAATTGGCTGTACCAACCCATGACACAATCATTCTTGACCGTTTGTAAGTCTGAGTTGTACAGGTCGTAGGTGTGTTCGAGGGCGCGGCAGTCGAATGCGGAATTGTAGATGAGGATCGTGCGCTGGAATATCTCTTTGTCCAACCGATCGATAAGGCTGTAGAATGGCGGCTCATCGGCGAGTAGCACATTGGTTAGCCCGTGAATTTCGGCAGCTCCGTCGGTGATTTGGGTTACGGGTCGGAAGCGTTGACTGATGATTTCATTGCCTGCTAGGTCGATAACTCCTAATTCGATGATTTCGGGGTCTTGAAGTCCGGTGGTTTCGGTGTCGAGGATGTAATATTCTTCAGGGTTTGCGAGGATTTCCCGCGCCCACTCGATCGCTGTGTTTCTGTCGTTCAAGTTTTTGCCTCTAATAATTGATCTGTTGATGGTTGTGGGTCGTCTCTCCGACCCCAGTCACTCCACTTTTGCGATCGCCACTGACCGATCGGGCAATTCTTCCCGGAATACCGATCGGTAGTTTGATGTGCGGGCAGGTGTCGCCACTAGTCATATGTTGGGCTAGTGTCTCCAGGCATATGGAAGCGGTTCGGGCAATATCCAAAGATGGCGGGCGTTGATGAGGTTGAGTACGTGATCGGCTTCTGGGTAAATCTCAACAGCCATCCGATCGGCATAGCCGCATTCGTTCTTGATGGTCTGGAGATCGTCCCAGGTGATGCCATCGGCGTATAATCTCTGCGTTCCTAAGATTTGGTTGCGGTTGGTCGATAGTCGAATGATTCCCCCTGGTAC
>NZ_JANPLS010000161.1:0-15196 GCF_031422475.1 Chamaesiphon sp. VAR_48_metabat_403 | reverse complement strand
GTACTGCTTATTCTTTACCGCCAATTAGGTTCAAACAATATCCGTTACTTGCGGCTATTTGCATTCTGACAGTGCGTGGTTGTATTGTCAACTTAGGGATATTTTCGCATTTCAACCAGATCTTTACAGGTGGAAAGGTTTTACCGCCGAGTATTTGGGTGCTGACTTTATTCATCCTGGTATTTACTATTGCGATCGCGATTTTCAAAGATGTCCCCGATTTGGAAGGCGATCGGAAATATCAGATTGAAACGTTTACAATTGTCTTAGGCAAGTTAGCTGTTTTCAATTTTACTCGCTGGGCAATTACGATCGCGTATTTAGGTACGATTGCTGCTGGTATCTTAATTTCATCGACAATTAATCTGTGGTTCTTAATTATTTCGCATACAGGTTTGCTCGGTTTATTATGGTGGCGTAGTCGAGATATCGATCTAGAAGAGAAGGAATCGATCGCCAGTTTTTATCAATTTATCTGGAAGTTGTTCTTTTGGGAATATCTGATTTTTCCAATTGCTTGTTTTAGGTTTTAGGTGTTGGATGTTAGGGATTATAGCAATCCTAAATAATTTGTGAAATGCGAACTTTGTGTTATTTTAACCGCAGAGGCGCAGAGAGCGCAGAGAGAATAAAGACAAGGACTAATCTACAATCTTAAAGCGGGAAGGTATTAGGTATTAGGTATTAGATTTTGGATGACTTTATTTAGGAGTAATAATTTTGCAGACACCGCATAGTGGATATCATTGGAATGGAATCGATCGAGATTTCTTTGAGGGGTGGTACTTTCGGGTGACTTTACCGAAAATTAGAGGATCGTTTGCATTTATGTACTCGATTGAAGACCCGTTAGGAGAGAGAGAGCGGAGTGGTGGAGCCGTGCAAATGTTGGGGATCGACGAGCAATATTTAACCCACTCTTTTCCAGATGTAAATAAATTTTGGCCGGCTAAAAACGATTTGGGTTTAGGACATTGGGGCGAGACAAAATTAGCGACTTCACCGCAATTATTATCGGTGGCTGAATTCGATCGTCAAATAACAGCAGGTTATCAAGTTACGGCGACTTTGCATCAAGGATCTTTACCAGCCCAAAATTGTCGCTGGTGTTATCATACCATGCCTATTTATGGATGGGGACAGCCCCAGCAGCCCCAACAAGCCACGGCGGGTTTGTTATCGTATCTGCCGATATTTGAACCGGGATGGCAGATTCTAATGGCGCATGGCTTGGCGACAGGCTGGATTGAATGGCGGGGTCAACGATATGATTTTAATAACGCGCCAGCTTATAGTGAAAAAAATTGGGGTCGTTCGTTTCCCCAGAAGTGGTTTTGGGTTAATTGTAATAGTTTTGATGATACAGTTGGGCTAGCTATTACCGCAGGTGGCGGGAGACGTAAGGTATTATGGACGACAGAAGAAGTCGGGATGATTGGCATTCATTATCGCGACAGATTTTATGAATTCGTGCCGTGGAATTCGCAGATAAGTTGGCAAATTCAACCCTGGGGGGAATGGAAAATTCAAGCCAGAAATCTAGATTTTCAGGTAGAATTAATCGGGACGACCGCTGCGCCTGGTACGATGGTAAGTACGCCGACAGAAAATGGTTTGGTCATGTGTTGTCGCGATACGCTCAAAGGTTTGTTATCGATCGATCTTCGCACCCATCAGGGTACCCAAATTATTAAAGCGAGTAGCAATAATGCTGGTTTAGAAGTCGGCGGCGATGGCTGGGATATTGCGTGGTTGAAATAAATTTACTCCCTTCCCAGGATCGAATTCATCCGATCGTGAGATTATTTAACAAAAAGTAAATTAGAGCATCGTCTCAAAAAAAATATTGTGTTATCATCAAGCTGAAAACTAAATATTTTGGGTGTAAATTGAGCTAGAGAGTAGGTGTAAAAAGAAGACTAGAGGTTATCTTCAATTATTAGTAGGTAATAAAATTTACCAACTCATAGATTTCTTCTGCCTATTCTCAGCCATCTGTTATGTGGATTCAATACGCTTTGTTAAGCTCGTTTTTGTGGGCGATAGTTCATATCCTTGACGAGTATTGTGTAGATAAGATTTTTAGCAAGCCGTGGCTCGGAGTTATAACTAGTTCGAGTATTTCGGTGGGAATATTCCTACTGATTCCATTTTTGAATATGACTGTGGTGATTCCGAACTGGAATATTCTAGGAATCTGCTTCATGACTGGGGCTATCATTCAACTCAGTCAATTATTTTACTTTAGGGCTTTAGATAATAGCGATTCTGGTACTGTGGCTGCTTACTGGAATATTACGCCCGTGCTGTTACCGATCGTGAGTTATTGGCTATTTGGATATTTAATTACTGGCAATAACTATCTGGGGATTATTTTATTAATCATTGCTTCGATCGGACTATGCGCGATCGATAAATTCAGCAGTAGATGGGATACACTTTATTTAATGTCGATCGCGGCTGGACTGCAAACCATCGCCATCTTACTCGAAAAATATATTTTCGATCGAGCTGACTTTTTTGGAGCCTTTTTAGCGATTAATATTGGGATTATCTTCAGTGGGTTAGCTGGTTTAGCCAGCACAGAAGTTAGAATAGTATTAGTCCGAGACTTGCCCAAAATTAAGCAGGCTTTACCGATATTTATCGCAATCGAGCTAATTAATTGGGTAGCTCTTTACACCGGACAAATAGCAGTTAAGTTAGGAGATCCAGCTTTAGTTTCGGCGATCGGAGCTTCGACCCCCGCCTATGCTTTTGGGCTATCATTACTGATGGCAATGTTTAGCCAACAGTTCGATCCTCATCCCGATCGAATCAGCCAACGAGATCGGCGAAAGTTGCCAATGAAGTGGGGATTCGTGGGATTAATGATGGTGGGTGTTTGGTTGATTGGTGCGAGTGCTAACAGCTAATCGTCGATCGGATCTCAATTTTCATCGTGAAAGTTGAAATCCGATCGGATGGTAGTTTTTAAAAATAAAACTGTTGTAATCCGCATTCTGTCGTCAACAACCTGACAGCGTTCCCGCGAGCCTCTATCTTAACTGAAACACATGCTCCTCGACTCTCCGTGCGATCTCAGTAATCCAAAATCCGATTCAGATCCTCACGATGACTTGCTTGCTGTGGAGATATGCCTTAATTTCGGCGACAGTAAGTTCGCCATAGTGGAGCAAAGAAGCCAATAAAGCCGCCTCAGCGCGTCCCTCGGTTACGGCTTGATAAATATGCTCGCAATTCCCCGCACCGCCAGAAGCGATCGTGGGAACCTCAACTGATTCGGCGATCGATCTAGTCAGATCGAGGTCGTATCCTGCCTTGGTGCCGTCTGCATCCATGCTCGTGACTAAAAGCTCCCCCGCACCCCTTTTAGTGACTTCTTGCGCCCATTTGACCGCATCTAGCCCGGTATTCTCCCGTCCGCCTTTAACGTAGACATCCCAACCGGGATTACTCGGATCGTGGCGGCGTTTGGCATCGATCGCGACTACAATACACTGATTGCCAAATAAGTCGCTAGCATCGTTAATTAAATTAGGATTTCGCACGGCGGCGGAATTGAGGCTGACTTTATCCGCACCCGCACGTAATAAGTCTTTGATATTTGCTGGCGACTGAATCCCACCGCCGACAGTTAGGGGAATAAAGATCCGATCGGCGGTACGATAAACCACATCAATCATCGTACCCCGATCTTCATGAGTGGCGGTAATATCGAGAAATACTAGTTCGTCGGCTCCAGCATCGTTATAAATTTGCGCCAACTCTACCGGATCTCCCGCATCGCGCAGTTCGACAAAGTTGACTCCTTTGACGACTCTTCCGGCTTTGACATCTAAGCAAGGTAGGATTCTTTTGGCTAGCATAATTTAGGGAATAGGGGATAGGGGATAGGGGATAGTTGGGAGTAAGGAGTAAGGAGTAAGAAGTAAGAAGTAAGGAGTTGGGGAAATGGGAAGATTAAAACTATAATTACTATCCCCTATCCCCTATTCCCTATCCCCTACCTTAAAGAAGTGATTCTTGCGGACTTTCAGATAATTCAACTAAGACTTTATCGACGCGTTTGCCGTCCATGTCGATGATTTCAAAGCGGAGATTGCGCCATTCAAAATGTTCGCCGGAGATGGGAATTTTACCGAGTTGCATGATGGCAAAACCGCCGAGGGTATGGTAATTACCACGATCGATCGCGTGTTCGGGAATATCGAATTGTTCGAGTAATTCTTCGATCGAGAGCATTCCATCTAATAGCCACGAACCATCTTCGCGCTGAATAATTTGGGGTTCTTCGGGATCTTCGTTAAAATCGGTAATATCGCCAAAGATCTCTTCAAATAAATCATGCATGGTGACTAAACCTTGAATCACCCCATACTCATCCACCACCATCGCGATATGGGTGCCAAATTTTTTAAATTGTTCTAATACTTTTAAACCGCGCGTACTTTCGGGAATAAATAGGGGTTGGCTCAAAGATGCTGTCAGATTTATTTCTTCACCTTTGAGAGTTTGCGAGAGTAAGTCAGCCACATGAACTACTCCCAAAACGCGATCGAGTTCGCCTTCACAGATGGGTAACCTAGAATAATCGCTATCGATAATTTTTTCGCGGGTAATTGCAATGCGATCGTTGATATCAATCCAAGTAATATCTGGACGCGGAGTCATTAACGCGCCGATTTTAAGATCGCCCAAACTGAGTACGCCTTGAACCATATCTTGCTCGGATTCCTCAAACATGCCAGTTTCGGTACCCTGTTCGATCATCACTTTAATTTCTTCTTCCGTCACTTCTGGCTGAGTAGAACGTTTAATTCCAAATAGCTTCACTACAAAGTTGGTAGAATGACTCAACACAAAAATTAATGGTGTCGATAATCGGGCTAAAAAATCGATCGGTCTAGCCACGAAACTGGCAATTGTTTCGGGACTATTGAGGGCAATTTGTTTGGGTACTAATTCAGCGATTACAATGGTAAGATATGTGATAATTGCAATTGCGATAACCGAGGCGATCGGTTCGCTGTATTGCGGCGATAGCCAAATTCCTAACTGTGGTGCTAGCAACCTCGAAATCGCACTTTCCCCCCTAGCACCAGAAAGAATTGCCATTAAAGTAATCCCCACTTGGACAGTCGGTAAAAAGCGATCGGGTGTCATCGATAACTCTAATGCTACACCAGCCTTGCGATCGCCGCGATCTGCTAATGCTTGCAATCTCACTTTCCGCGCTGAGACGATCGCCATCTCTGACATGACGAAGATCCCATTCAGGACGATGAGCACAGAAACTAGCAATAATTCCGCAGGTAGGGACATGAAACCAAGAATGAAGGATGTCTAAAATACTGTCTTCTAGTGTACTTGTTTACGGTGAGTCTCTAGCGAGCGGGTTTATCCTTGCCCCAAATGCGTTCGGCGATCGCCAGTACGGCAAATTGTGGTAAAGCTAAGGCTCTGCGCCAGCGACTGGGTTCTTGCAGAATTCGATACAACCATTCTAGTTCGAGATTGCGAATGTATTGCGGTGCTCTATTTTTAACGCCCGACCAGACATCGAAACTACCACCCACCCCAATCCAGATGGCTTGAGGACATAGATGAAAGTTATCTCTAATCCAAATCTCCTGACGCGGCACTCCCAACGCCACCAGGATGATTTTCGGCTGAGTGGTCTGAACTTGGTGCAATAACTTAGACTGTGCTTCGGCATCGAGATAACCATGCTCGACACCAGCGATTTTGAGATTCGGCAACTCGGTTTGCCACTTTTGCGCGGCTTGCTGGACGATTTGGGGTTTACCCCCATAGAAAAACACTGGGTAATCGCGATCTTGGTTGCCCGCCCACCGCAACAAATCTTCACCCAGATCGATGCCTGCATAACGCGGTTGCAACACGCCATGCAATTTTAACGCCATAATAATCCCCGATCCGTCTGGGGTGACTAAATCGGCATGATGAATGATGGTAGATAACTCTGGATCTCGATCGGCATAAATGACAATTTCGGCATTCATCGTCACCACATGGGTACCGATGCCATGTTGCAATCTATCGATGAGCCACGACACATAATCGTTAGATAGATGGACTGGTTGACCTAAAATGGTGAATTGTGGTAGAAGTTCAGACGGGCGATCGTCGGACATGGAATTAGCAGAGTGAGTGGTTAATGCGTTCATCGGGAATGGATGCGAGTCAGTATTTGCGTACAGATTGGCAACGAATCTACGGTGGAGAAAAATGTTTGTTCGTGCATTATAAACTACCAATCTATTAGAGATCGTTTAATTGAGAGATCAACCACTCATCTAATGGTTGCCCATCTTTGCGCTGTAGGGCGACTTCGATTGCCATTACCGATCGAGAACCGACGGGCGCGGGTTTTTTATTAAAAATAATGTCATAATCAGATGGCTCTTCATTGCGCTGCCTGAGCCAATCTTCTACTTTGGTTTTCGCAAATAAAGATTGTCCGCTCTCATACATGCGATTGATTTGGAGCTGGATGCTATGAAGATTGTGTTGTGCCATAAAATTGGGTTGGGGTGTTTAGACGATCGAGTTGTTCTAAAATTAGCACCGGGATGGTAATGCCGTTCGGATGAGAGGGCTGGTGACTGAGATCGTGGAAGCTAAGGCGATCGCCACACTAAGATCGAACCACGTCCTCTAGACTAATTTTACCCAATTCTCACACCGAATCGATGATATTTATTGGATTTGTTTGCTGTTTGGCTCTCTATGTTGCCTGTAATCTGGGTGCGAATGATGTTGCCAACTCGATGGGTACTTCCGTTGGCTCGAAGGCAATTACGCTCAAACAAGCGATCGTCATTGCGGGCATTTTAGAATTTACAGGTGCGGTATTATTCGGACGACAGGTATCTTCAACTTTAGCAGTTAGTATCGCCAATCCCGATTTATTTATCACTCAGCCGCAGACATTATTGCTGGGGATGATTGCGGTATTAATTAGCTGTGGATTGTGGTTGCAGATTGCGACTACTAAAAAGTTGCCCGTGGCTTCTTCTCATGCGGTTGTCGGTGCGATCGCGGGATTTAGTTGGGTTGCCGCAGGCGCGCAAGCGGTAAAATGGTCATCGTTGGGCGAAATCTCCCTCGCTTGGGTATTAACACCCCTAGTCAGCGGGGCGGTAGCTGCGGGCTTTTACTTACTGATTAAACGGTGGATTTTAGAGCAGCCACAACCGCTAATTCAACTCGATGTCTGGATGCCCTGGTTATCGCTGATTTTGGTGAGCGTATTTGGAGTAATTGTCTTACCGACGGTAGTAGAAACTTTACCGCCAACCTTTTTACCCGCCGTCCCCCGTCACGATTTTAGCTTGGGATTGGGCGGACTGGCAGCACTGGCAATTACCCTCGTCGGCTGGCGCAAACTATCCCGCGAGACTATGGCTGTCGAGTCAGTAGCGAGTGCAGATGTGAGCATAGTTATCGAGCGACAATTAGCTCGGTTTCAACTGCTGAGTGCTTGCTTTGTCGCCTTCGCGCACGGCTCCAACGATGTCGGTAATGCGATCGCACCCTTAGCCACCATCCTGTATATTCAAAATACTGGTAGCGTCCCCCAATCTAGCCTAGAAATCCCCCTATGGGTATTAATTCTCGGCGGTGTCGGGATTGTCACGGGTTTAGCAATTTGGGGCAAGCAAGTCATCGCCACCATCGGCGAAGGCATTATCAAGCTCGAACCCAGTAGCGGATTTGCCGCAGAATTAGCCACCGCAGCCACGATTTTAATCGCATCTAGTCAAGGACTACCCGTCTCGACTTCGCACGCCCTAGTGGGCGCGGTAGTGGGCGTAGGCGCAATTAAAAATTGGCGATCTTTGAGTCTAGATACCCTCAAATCGATCGCCCTAGCGTGGGTAGTCACAATTCCGATCGCAACTGCGCTCAGTGCGGGCATTTTTACCGTGCTGCGCTACTTTTTTAGTTAAGCTACACCGACTAAATTTATTAGCTAGGTACCGATCGATATGCAGCCAATGACATGGGCGAATCTTTTGTCTCGAAAAAGATTGGGAGTAAGTCAACCCGAACAAACAGAAATCGGGCGCAGTCATTTTCAAAAAGATATCGATCGAATTATTTTTTCTAGTGCTTTTCGGCGGCTAGATCGCAAAACACAGGTTCATCCTTTACCCGAAAATGATAATATTCATACCCGCTTACCCCACAGCTTAGAAGTATCATCTGTCGGGCGCAGTTTGGGTACAAAAGTCGGACAAAGATTGGATGATGAATTGCGAGAGATTGGGATCGATTCATCGAATATCGGTGATATCGTACAAGCCGCATGTCTGGCGCATGATATTGGCAATCCACCATTCGGACATTCGGGAGAAGAAGCAATTAGATCTTGGTTTAGAGCGACTGCCAACCAAGAATTTGTTAAAGATTTAACGTCAGCCGAACTTAACGACTTTCAAAACTTTGAGGGTAACGCTCAAGGTTTGCGAATTATTACTAAATTAGAATATTATTTATTTGAAGGCGGAATGCGGCTGACTTATGCTACTTTAGGAACATTTCTCAAGTATCCTTGGGCATCAGACTTTATTCCCACGGCTGGAAAAAATAAATATGGTTGCAATCAAACCGAACGCGAAATTCTCCAGGAGATTGCTACAGAACTCGGTCTAATCGCTCGATCGACAACCGCATGGTATCGCCATCCATTATCATATTTAATGGAGGCTGCGGATGATATTTGCTATGCTTTAATCGATCTTGAAGATGGGATCGAGATGGGCTTTATTACTTATCGAGAAGCGATCGATATTCTGGGTATTATAGTAGACTTCGATAAAATTCCACCGCTACATTCTAGCTGTCAAGGTAATGAACTACTCAATCGCCAAATTGCGATCGCCCGTGGCAGAGCGATGAATACTGCGATCGAAGCTGTCGTCGATACTTTTATGCAGCATAAAGACGATCTTTTACATGGTAACTTTAGCTATGAAGATCCGATCGCAGCTTGCGGTGGACGAGTTAAACAATGTATCGAACTAGCCAAATATACCGCTCAAGAAAAAATATTTAACAACCCTCGTAAAATTCAGATCGAAGTCGGCTCTCACGCCACAATAGAGGTTTTATTAGACGCTTTTATTCAAGCTGCATATTTACTAAAAAATAACGATTCTCCAGGGGAGCGGGCTTTCCGCCAACGCGATCGGGTGTTTGATTCTCAGCAGCAAACAATTTTCAATCTAATGGGTACTCATCAACCAAAGTCAGAATGGTCTTTACATCATTCATACATGCATATCTTAGATTTTATCTCTGGGATGACTGACGATCGCGCGGTGAGTATCGCCAAGCAAGTTATCAGTGCGATCGAGTATAATTAAAGTAATTAACTTAATCTTAAAACTGTTATAAATAAGAACATTAGATTGATGTTAGCAATTACCAAAAGTCATTGGAGATCGATCGTCGGTGCGACTGTAGCAATTGGATTGACAGCCACAATTCCCGCAATTGCTACAGCTCCCATGCCGCCACAACTGGTATTATCGAAACTAAATGGTAAACCAGTAAATATTTTGTACCTCACTCGCAGCAGCGATAAGGTGTTGGTGCGATGTTATCCAGGATTGCAACCGAGTGTTGTCGTTAAAAAGAATGCTGAGGGACTGAGGTTAATTACGCTTTCGACCACAATACATCGACACCATACTGAGTCAAAACCTCATCTGCTGTTACCAACGTCATGTTTTCAATCTGTGCTTGTGATACTAAGATTCTGTCGAAAGGATCGCGATGCAACAATGGTAATGTCGCTACCTTGCAAGCATGAGGGAAGAGGATATCTAGATACTTTACACCCAATAACCGCATTCGACTAGCCACATAAGTATCGACGGGTTCGGGAAGTGGCAATTTCCCAATTCCTACTTTAATGGCGATTTCCCACACACTCGCCACTGAAAAAAATAGTTCGTTATCTTCGGCGACTATTTGCTCGATCGCGGTTGGATTCAGTCGTTCTGGCTCTGCAAAACACCATAAGAAACATTGAGTATCTAGCAACAACTTCAAACTTCTTCCCCCTCAAAGGCAGCTAGTAAGTCTGCTGGTAAGGAATCATTAAAGTCTGTAGGTACTTGGAATAGTCCTCGATCGATTCCCATGCTACTACGCTTGTCGAGCTTATTCGCGATCGGTACTAATTTAGCCACTGGCACCCCACGATTGGCGATGACGATCTCTTCTCCCAGCTCTACTCGCGACAGCAATTGGGACAGATGAGTTTTGGCGTGGTGAATATTGACAGTATCCATGTTTTGCGACTTAGTTTACAAACTAAGTCTATTGTAAGTTAAGTGAGACTCGATCGGTAAAGATCTCAATACCAAGCAACGAATTTACACTCCAAAATTTGGGCATACTAATCTCAGTCCTTCGATACATCTTATAGCGATCGGGTGAAGAGATGAGAATTTTGCCATGAGTACCCAATTAATCTTACAAGTTACCCCCGAAGATGAAGAGCTACAGCGTAAATCTGCGGAACTAGCAACACTGGAAACAGAATTAGTGCAAGGAGAGTTAGATTTAACCACCCTTCACGCTGAGTTACAGAATTTCGATCGCGAATATCAGCAAGTTATCGGTACTCGATATACAGAACTCGATCGCATCGAGGAACAGATTGCTGAGTACATGGCATATCTGGAATCATCAACAGATTTTACCCCATCCGAAGATCTCAAAAAACTCTATCGAGAAGTCGCTAAACGCATCCATCCAGATCTAACCACAGATCCGGTTGAAAAAGTCCGCCGCCAAGAATTGATGATAGCTGCCAATCAAGCCTATGAAGCGGGCGATATCGAAGCACTCAAGGCTATTTTACACAGTTGGGAAAGTAGCCCTGAATCAGTTAAAGGCGACGGAGTTGTAGCAGAATTAATCCGAGTAATTCGCAAAATCGCCCAATGTCGAGAACGATTGTGTGCAATTAAAAAAGAATTTAGAGCAGTTAAAGAAACAGAACTATATGAATTGAAATATCGATCTGATACTGCTAAAGAAGTGGGACAAGATTTATTAGCTGATATGGCTCAAGAGCTTGATGAGCAAATTAGACAAGCTCAGGCAGAGCTACAAGAAATCAAGGAACAATTAAACTAAGCGTGTAAATATGACTGCCGAAAATTATCAAAATAATACCGACTCTAGCGATCGATATATGACAAGATACTCTTCTCCTGTATTTAACAGAGGGCTAGAACTAGCAAAAAAAGTTTCTCTAGCCACACCCGATCGTCATCATGAGCAACTATTGTTTAGTAAATCCATCCAAGATGCTGAATATTTTTACAATTTAGCAATTCCCCAAATATCGCCATCAGAGTATCAATATGCGCTTATAAATCTTCAAAAAGCTCTCGACCTTAATCCTGACTATTACGAAGCTTATATAATTCGCTATTCTTTAATTTATCTGCCGCTAGGGTACTATCAAGAAGCGATTAGTGATTGCACACAAGTTTTGAGGCTAAATTCTAAAAGTACCGAAGCACTAGTAAATCGTGGTCGGGCTTATGCTCAACAGGGATATCATCTACAAGCATTACAAGACTACGATCTAGCCTTAATAATTAACCCCGATTTTGAAATAGCATATATGAATAGAGGACTATCATATATGAGATGCAATAATTATCAAAAAGCCATAGACGATTTTCAACAGGTTCTTAAAATAAATCCCCTTAGTGCAGATGCCTATAATAATAAAGGGCTGATTTTATTGCATCTTGAGAAGTATCAAGATGCTTTGAGTAATTTGGAGAAAGCGATTCAAATTAATTCGGAACATGTACAAGCTTATTTAAATACAGGTCTATGTTGCTTTTATCTAAACAATGATTTTTTAGTTGCAAAGAACTTTTCTAATGCAATCGAATTAAGTCCTGAAATTACCAAAGAGTACTTAACTCAATGGGATGAGGATGCCGATCGAGATGACAATACTTTATCATCCTATATTGCTTTAACATTGGTAAATGCAGGGGTAAACTTTCAAAAAAAATCAAACTATCAGAAGGCTTTAGTCTATTACAATCATGCTATAGTTCTAAATCCCGATCTTGAGAATGCTTATTGTAAACGAGGTGCTGTTTACGCACAAATAGGAGATATAGAAGCAGCAATCTCTGATTTCGATCGAGTTGTAGAATTTGGAAATGAGAATCCGTGGGCTTATCTTATGCGGGCAAAGCTTTACTACCAATTAGGCTATGATTCTCAAGGAGAAAAAGATGGCATAATAGCTTATATGCTTTTAGGAAATCAACTTTCAGCTTCTGGTAATTATACAGAAGCGATCGAATCTTATACTCATGTGTTGGAAATAGATCCTAATAATTCCGAAGCACATAACAGAAGAAGTACGGCTCGATCGGCAATAGGCGATTATCAAGGCGCGATGGAAGATTTACAACGAGTAAGGATAATTTAAGCTATGGATATTCAGAGAATTCAAGAAATTAACAGCCAAATTACCTTAGTATTAGATAATTCTAAATCTGTCAAGCTGCAAGTTAAACAAATCAATCTAGCTCAAAAACAACTCCGAATTATTAAGAAAGAAATCAATGCAGTCATTCAGACTATCAATCAAAATGCCAATCAATCTCATGCTGATAGTGTCATATCTGTTGGTTTAGACATTTTTGGTAAACGTAAATGGGCGGGTACAGTTAGATCGGAAACACGACGGCAGATCGAACGAGAGAAAATAGACGCACGCCAACCATATCTGGAGATTAAAGATTCGATCGACAGATTAATGTTAGAGGGAGATAGACTGAAGCTGATAGCTGAAGAATACATCTTAAACGAAGTCTAGCCGACTTGTACATACACCGTATTCATAACGATCTAAAATCCATAGCGAATCGAAACGCTGATGGTATTATCTTTATAAACATTCGCCGTCGAGCCGAGGGTGCGGCGGAAATCAATTTCTGCGGAGTTCCAACCTAAATAAATGGCAGAATTTGAATCGGGATCGAGATCGTAGCTGAGATTTGCACCGAAGGGATTGGTGGAAATATTTCGATCGAAGATGCTGACAAATCCGCCTAGTTTAAGCCTGTCGGTAACTTTCCAGCCGATATTAAATACGGTTTTATTATCGACAGATTCTGATAATATATTACCAAAAAATTGCGTGCCGCCGATGGAAACATCGCCAAGATTGAGGGCGATTCCGGCATTGATAAAGCTTTGGGCAGAGCGGATGGGCAGCGATTGAATTGTAATCGCGCCATCGACGATATAGTTAGCATTAAACCCTAAAACGAGACTATTACGCGGATCGGAGCCGAGTGGAATCGATTGAGTTGCATTGGCAAATAGTTGGCTGTAATATTCAGGATCGGGATTGAGATAGCCGATTCCCCCTACGTTGAAACTCAAGCCAACCGGATTGACGATCGCATAATCGGTACCAATATAAGCTTTAAGATTAGAGGTAGTTTTCGGCTCAAAACCTGCATTGACGATCGCACCAGTATAATATCGCCATAGGCTATTTTCAGTCAGATTCGCGCCTGTAAAGCTAATGTGAGGATAATAATCGGTGCGCTGGCGAATCGTCTCGGTATCTACTCTCGAAACATCCCGATTAAATACCGTTACATAACCTTGCCCGTAAGCGTTTTGCAAGCCGCCAGAATTAAAGCCAAAATTATTGAGACTGACTTCGATGGGGATATTCCCACCTTCACCGCCACCACTAGCCACCACGCGCGGTTCGCGGAGGGTAATGTACCGATAATCGCGCGTGAATTCTCGCTCGACGACGGGTGACATGCCTACCCAGAGTGCCTGATGGCTAGCTCCGGGGGGGATTCTGGGATCTTTACCAAAACTAGGCGCAGAGCCAGTACCCGACTGATACACCGTCAGGCTATTATCGGGCAGGCGGAGGGCATTTGCGGCTCGAAATAGGTTGGGATTGACGACAACTCGCGCACCTGTTTCGCCAGGGGCGATGCTGGTCTGAAATTCTGGTAGAATTTGACCGATCGCATTAGTCAAGGCATTTGCTAATTGATTGCGATCGCCGTTAACATAATTGAGCGATCGAATCGTGCGTCCTAATGTCGATTCTTTGCCATTTGTCGCAAAGTTCTGATTCATCCGGGCATAATTTACCGCCACCTCAGATCTATACGTTTCGTGGCGTTCTCCAGTCAAAACTGGGAGTGGCGAACCTGGTGGTGGTTCGACTAAACCGACAGCAGGAAGATTTAAATCGATACCAAAATTTTGTCCATTCGCACCGCCTTGAAATCCTGGTTCCCGAATTGCGGCTAGGGATGCAGGCGAAATTACATCGCCAAATTGAGAGGTGATATTGACGCTTCTCGGTTGTAATTTCTGAGGATCGAGAACGCTCTCATCAATTTTAATCCCTGGTAAATAGGTACAAATTCGCCCGGAACCATCTAGACAATTGCCATCGAGACTAATTTGTTGGCGAAATCCTAGTAAAGTTTGCGGCTGGGCGACAGAGACAGCAATATTCTGGTTTTGAATGACACTCCGAATCCCTGTCGATTCTACTTGACTATTGACGCGAACGACTCGATCGGTAGTAACGCTTTGAATACTTTTAGCTCCAATTAGCTTATAAACATCGAAACTTAAATCGGTATTGCGAAAATTTCCCGTCTCAAAGCCAGCGACTGCTACTGTCGAAGTCAGGTGAGAAACTCGATTACCATTGAGGATAAATTGAGTAGAAAACGGATCGACAGCGTTAGGATCTAGTACTTGTGGGGCGATAATAAAGCGCGGATCTCTAGTTGGTGCCATCGGCGCGTTGGTTGAAGGTACTGCGGGGGTATTATTGGGCGCAGGAATTAGTTCTGGTGTCAGGATGGAATTAATCGGGAAAATTGAGCTAGTGGGCGGGAGTAAGGCGGGGAGGGAAATGGGTAGTGATAGTGTCGGAATCCCGATTGGGAGAATTGGTGTCGTGACTTGGGCGATTTGAGTCGTGATATTGTCTTGACTGGGGGCGCACTGTTTGTTGTCTACCCCTGAATTAGATATGGTGTCTACACAAGTTTCCTGGACTTCGTTTCGAGGTTGATTTACCCCCCCCAACCCCCCCTTTATAAGGGGAGGGCTG
>NZ_JANPLS010000160.1:0-7034 GCF_031422475.1 Chamaesiphon sp. VAR_48_metabat_403 | reverse complement strand
AAGGGGGGGCTTTCTTGCTCCCTCCCCTGCTTGGTGCGCTGTCTTGTCGTTTTTTTATTCGGGGGGAACCCCCGAATAAAAACGCCGCTATCACTGCCGGGGAACCCGGACAGTGAGCGCATCCGCTTTATAAGGGGATGGCTGGGGTGGGGTAAAAGACTACGCGGCATCTCCAAGAGATTCCAGATGTCTATTTAGAAAAACTTGAGTAACATCGAACTCAACCCAGTGAATAAATCAACCATATTCCCGTTGCCAACATTGGGGTTCGCATCGCTGGGTTGGCTGGCGAGCTTGATTTTGGCTAGCAATGCTTGAGCGACTTGAGTACCCTGACGATCGGATTTAGCGAAATACAGGCGTTCGGCTGCCTGAGCATCTTTCACCGCGCCGCTATCATCTTGCATCCGGAATTTTGCCATCGCTCTGGCAAGATACGCGCCTGGAAATTCGGGTTTGAGACTAATCGCCCGATCGTAATTTTCGATCGCACTGGCAAACTCATTTTTCTGCCACTCGGCAAAACCCCACTTATAAAAGTCATCCGCGCTACCCAAAGTAGTCGGAATCCCTACCGCACCTTGAAGATAAGCACTGCTAATATCGATGCCTTTAACGTTAGCATTTGTCAGGTAAGCCGATCGTAAATCGGTACCAGTCAAATTTGCCCCGCGTAAATCCGCGCCTGTAAGATTGGCTCCATATAAAGATGCCCCCGACAAATTTGCGCCGCGTAAATCTGCACCCATCAGGTTAGTGCGGCTGAGATTTGCACCGACGAGATTTGCTTGGTTTAATTTAGCACCAGCGAGATCGTTCATTACTAATCCCGATCCAGTCAAGTCGCACTGCTGGCAATTTTTGGTAGATAGTAGTTGGCGCAGGTGGGAAAGATTTTCGGCTTGCGCGGTGGCTGTAAAACCAGTCAACAGCAAGATTGTAGTCGTCGCAATGGTAGTAGTTAGTTTCATCGGGGTATATCTTAGGTTTTAGGTTTTAGGTTTTAGGTTTTAGGGGACAAATTTTTCTGTCGATTGGCAGATTCTTTATAGAATAAGTTGAAAATTTAGATGCTACCCCTTATTCTCTATCCCCTCATTTAAAATGGTAAATCACGGAGATCGTTAGTATCATTTGTAGCTGCTGACTGTCGATCGACTAGTGCTTGTTCCCAGGCAAGATCGGCAGCTTCGATTTGTTCAAATAAGTCGGTAGAATGACGCGGTGGTTGTTGTAATAGGCGATCGATCTGATATTTAGCTCGAATGGCAGCTAACTCTGGCGGCGAAAGCCGGGGTTCATTCCACTCAAAGTCAGCCGCAGTATATAGTGGCAGCCGAGAGCCGAGTTGTTCGATCGGGATATCTGGCAACCTTACTAATAAGTATTCCCGCACGCGGCGGATTTCTACAAATCTTTGTTCGATTTCATTGAGAATACCGATAACTTGGCTTAAATGGTGAGTTGTAATTGCTACTCGTATTTCTATGTCGTCCAATGGAATACCCAATCGATCGGCTTTTGTTAAGATTTCTACCGGAATTCTATCCAGCGAGGGGGGATTAATAGTAGCAGTGAGTTCGGCTAATGCGCGATGAATCTGTTCTACAGTAGTATTAACAGTCTCTCTCAAAGGTTGTCTTTCGACTGGCATTGCCGCTAATTCTGTTAGACTTTGGGTAGCAGACTGGAGTAGCGCGATCGCCTCATTTAAGTGATTAGTCATCAGAACTAGTAGTGTATGGACTATATTCAGATCGATCGTACCAATTGTATGGAGATTATTCTCCTGGAGTTTCCAGCTTTTGAGACTCAATGGGCATTACATTTAGAGTCGTGGAATCCTCAGATCGATCGACCGATTGCATTAGACATTGCCGAATTCGCCGATTTTGCGATCGACACGATCTGTTTGGGATTAGATGCAGATATCGAGCATCTCGCTGCTATTACCCAACTAATGTTACTTAAAGGCGATGCTGTCATTAATTATGCTTTCCGGACGATGTTTTTAGAGCAAATCGCTCACCGCAGCAGTCGCAGTGGTTTTTCTGTCGAAGCATTTATCACCAAACTCCAACCGCTCGGTTACTACCACTGGCTAGAAATTGACAGCCGTTGCAGTATTTATCCTGCGGGAGTGGGGAGTGGGGAGTAGGGGTGTGAGGAACGGGGGGACTGGGAGACGGGGAGACGGGGGGATTATTCCAAAATCTATTCACTATTCACTAAAGCCTAAACCCTAAAACCTACCCCCCACTCACAGGTGGAATTAAGACAACTTCGTCGCCGTCGTGCATGGTGGTATCGGGAGTGACGAATTCGCGATCGATGCCAAATCGCGTGACATCGCGCCATTTTGCTAATTGAGGCTGGGTCGCGATCGCGCGGTCTAATACTGCCTTTACGGGCGTATTTGGGGGGAACTGGTAGGATATTTCGGGCATCCCCAAGGTTTCTTGGTAAATTGCAAACAGCTTGATGGTGACGGTAATATCGGGCTGGGACTGGTTCATTGTTATTTGCGATCGAATTGTAAACACGGATTGATGCAGTCGATCGCATCAATTTTACATTTAGCTAGCTGTGGCGATCGGCAATTTATAACGCTGTAACTAGCTCTGGATCTGCAAACAAGCTAATTAACGCCTAAATACGATCGATAATTTTGTAAATAATGCTTGCTTTTTTGTAAAGACTTCGTTATATTAGTTTACATAACTAAATATTTATAGAGCAAGTAGCTCAGGAACCAATTATGCAAAGCAAAACCTTCATCGACAACGACGGCAGAGAAAATAACTTCGCGATCGAGCCAAAAATGTATGTCACCGAAGGCCCTCAGGCTGGTTGGACTGAGTATGCCGAAAAACTCAACGGTCGCATGGCAATGTTGGGTTTCGTCGCACTCTTAATTCAAGAAGTTTTAACCGGACACGGTATCGTCGGTTTCATCACTGGACTGTAGTTCCAAGTTTGAGTAACTACTCACCTGTTAGTTTAAACGCAAAAATATTTATCGCACCAGTTAACTGAGGTAATCATCATGCAAGGCAAAACATTCATCGACAACGACGGCAGAGAGAATAACTTCGCGATCGAGCCAAAAATGTATGTTACCGATGGTCCTCAGGCTGGTTGGACTGAGTACGCAGAGAAACTTAACGGTCGCATGGCAATGTTGGGTTTCGTCGCACTCTTAATTCAAGAAGTTTTAACCGGACACGGTATCGTCGGTTTCATCACTGGACTGTAATTTCAAATCGAGACGATCTCTTCACATTAAATTTATTATCTTTTTTTCTTCGCACTAGCAAATTTGCTAGTGCATTTTTTTGCATATTAATACGTATTTTTGCCGATCGTTTAGACAGGAGTCAATTTGACGGACAGAGCGGCTTTGTAACCGCTTGCTGCTACAGGGGATAGGTATTATTACAGATTTTCGCTCGAAATTCACGCGATCTCGGTTATCTGGTTGCATATTGTCACCGATCGATGGCGATCGACGTAAGTTAAATGGCTGATACGAGTTCAAACTTCATACCTACTATGTGTATGATTACGGTATCGAATTCTCTTCGCGAATATGATAATGAACCAAATTACTTCTGCAACTACAAACAATGAAAACCTACGTTGTGAAACTCAAGCAAGCTGCTGTAATAACTGGACTTGCCATTGGTGGCATTGGTAGCAGTGGAGCTTTCGCACCTGTGAGTGCATTGACATTTAATTTCAATTCCCTATCAGGATCGATCGACCCACGGGCACAGGCTGGATTTGAGGCCGCAGGTGCTCGCTGGTCTTCTCTATTTACAGATAATGTCAACATTATTATTGATATTGATTTTCGCGCCTTAGATCCGGGCGTGCTGGCAGAAGCAGACTCTAACCGTCAGCGGTATAGTTACAGTGAGTTTTCTACTGCCCTAAATGCCGATCGAACTTCCGCAGACGATAACCAGGCGGTTAGCAGTCTTCGGAGTGGTCCCAACTTCAACGCGCTCATCAATCGCACTAGCAATAATCCTAACGGCAGTGGGAGTGCAACTCCATACGTAGACAACACTGGCAACAACACCTCACAGGTAAATATCTCTACGGCTAATGCTAAAGCTCTCGGTTTAATTGGTGGGCAATCTGCGGGATCTAGCGTACATCAGACTATCGTAGATGGTTTTGTGCCCAGCAGTCTGATTAATCCAGATTTCACGCTTAATAGTCCCCCTGCTAATGCCACTCCTGGTGCGGATGCGACAATTACGTTTAGTTCTCGTTTTAACTTTGATTTCAATCCTAATGATGGGATCGTTTTTGAGCAGTTTGATTTTGTCGGAGTTGCCACTCACGAAATCGGACACGCGCTAGGTTTTACTAGTGGTGTCGATGTTTTAGATGGTAATAGTACTCCTCCTCGGCTATTTAATGACGACCAATTTACCTTTGTCAACAGCCTAGATCTGTTCCGTTATTCGGCGGATAGTACGGCTCGAAATGCGATCGATTGGACTGCGGATACTCGATCTAAGTATTTCTCCCTAGATGGTGGACGTACCAATCTTGGTAATTTGGCAACGGGAACCAACTTTGGCGATAGACAGCAAGCCAGTCACTGGAAAGACAATCTCGGATTGGGGATTATGGATCCAACTTTCACCAATGGCGAATTAGGTGTAATTAGCCAAAACGATCTGCGCGCATTTGATGTCATTGGTTGGAATCGGGCAAGCGCGACTGCAACTGAAGTACCCGAACCTTCAAACATTGTCGGCATGTTGATGTTTGCTGGTTTTGGAGCCAAAATGGTGCTCAAACGCCGCCAAAAGCTTGCCAAATTGACTGCCAAATCATTCTAAAATTTATGCTTCTCTAATCCCAGCGGTTGCTCCATCTTGCAACCGCTGGGATTTTATTTTGGCGTTGCTGAATTGGGGTATGAATCATAGATTTTGCCCTCACCCCCAACCCCTCTCCCAAGCCTACGGTGTATACATAAGTTGGATAGACTTCGTTTTGAGATCTGAATCCCCCAACCCCCTTGGAAAGGGGGCTTTTAAAGTCCCCCTTTCCAAGGGGGATTTAGGGGGATTTACACCAATTTCGTCATCCGTAAAATCGGCTGTTGCTAGTGCGGGGATCGGATTTGAGTGCGATTCTCTTTCCCTTCTCTCCGAGACGCTCCGCGAACGGGACGCTCCGCGAACAGAGAGGCTCCGCCAACGAAGCCTACAAGGATAAAATCGCTTTACGTATTGTTACTGACATTAACTAGAAATTTGCGGCTAATTTGCGACCGATCTGCGTGGTTTAACCGATCGATTTCCGCATTATTACGGGTGCAAATTTGGCAAGTCGTATTAACCTCCGTGTTTTTACGGTATCTTATCCTCGGCATGAATATAATAATGAAATCAATTAATTCGGCACCTACTACAGATGAAGACCTACGTTGTGAAATTCAAGCAAGCGGCTGCGATAACTGGGATTGCGTTAAGTGGAGTTGCTAGTAGTGGTGCGATGACACCTGCTAGTGCATTGACATTTACGTTCAGACCAGTAGCAGGTACTTCACAAGCGGCAATTGATGGATTCCAAGCAGCAGGAGATCGCTGGTCTTCATTGTTTACAGATAATGTCAACGTTATCATCGATATTGACTTTACCTCATTAGCTCCTGGTGTTTTGGCACAGGCTGGTTCTAGCCGTCGGATGTTTAACTATTCCGATATTGCGAATGCGCTCAGAGCAGACCGGACTTCAGCCGACGATCGACTTGCAGTAACAAATTTGCCAAATCAAACAGTAAATTCAGGGGTAACCTCATTTAATACGCTAATCAACCGCACGACTAATAATCCGAACGGAGTTGGGAGTGCGACCCCCTACTTAGATACCAGCGGTGCAAATACCTCGATGGTGAATATCTCTAGTGCTAATGCTAAAGCCCTCGGATTAAGTGGTGGTCTGCCCGCAGCGCGCACTACAAACATCGCGACAATACTGGGTAGCGTTCCCGCTCCCGAAATGAATCGGGACATGACTATCAGAACTTCGCCTACAAACGCATTAACGGTTGGTTCTGATGCTGAGATTACGTTTAGCACTGGTTTTGCTTTTGATTTCAATCCAGACGATGGGATCGATTTCAATAAGTTTGATTTTATTGGGGTGGCGACGCATGAAATTGGGCACGCACTGGGCTTTACTAGCGGTGTCGATGTTTTAGATGGTAATAGTCCGCCAATTAATGGCCCGTTTTTTGACGACCAATTTACCTTTGTCAACAGCCTAGATCTATTCCGTTATTCGGCAGACAGTGTGGCGGCTGGTGCGATCGATTGGACGGCAGATACACGCGCTAAATACTTGTCATTCGATCGTGGAGCTACTAGCATTGGTGGTTTGGCAACAGGGCAGGAATTTGGCGACGGGCAACAAGCAAGTCACTGGAAAGATAGTACCTCCAGCAGCATTGCTGAATTAGGAATTATGAATCCAACTTTTTCTAACGGTCAATTGGGAATAGTTACCGAAAACGATCTGCGGGCATTCGATGTCATTGGTTGGAATCGCGTGAATGCGACTGCAACTGAAGTACCCGAACCTTCTAATGTTATCGGTACATTAATGTTTGCGGGTTTTGGAGCCAAAATGGTACTCAAACGCCGTAAAAAATTAGCTGAGTTAAACGTTAAATCGGTTTAATATTATCTCTACCAATCGTGTCTAGATACTGACAACAACTCTAAGAGACTTCGATTTAGGTCGATCTTACCCCCCCTTTATAAGCTACCGTGTATACACATCTCTAGTTAGAAGCGAAAACCCTAGAAATCCCCCTAAATCCCCCTTAAAAAGAGGGACTAAGAGTCCGGTTCCCCCCTTTATAAGCTACGGTGTATACACAAGTTGGTTAGACTTCGTTTCGAGATCTGAATCCCCCAAACCCCCTTAAAAAGCTTGCTCAGATCCGGTCAAAGTCCCCCTTTCCAAGGGGGATTTAGCGGCGGTTTTATTCGGGGGTTCCCCCC